>JBBSMF010000010.1:0-11952 GCA_038233295.1 Candidatus Limnocylindrales bacterium
CGTGACGACCTCCATCAGCTCCGTGTCGCGAAAGCGCAGCACGGCGCCGTCATCCGCTGCGTACCCCGCTGGAAAGCCACTGCTTACGAGGCGTTCATAGGTCGGCCGGCGTTGCGGTTCCGAGTCGTAGTGAGGGCAATGGCTGCCGGGCAGGAAGCCCAAGCCGTCATGGAGCGCGGCCAGCGGTCCGAAGGAATCGGTCACACCACACTCGAACCAGCACAGACCGCCGGCGCTGCCACCGGCCAGCACGATGCCGCGCTGCCATGCCTCACGCAGGATCGCATCCAAGCCATGCACGCGCCAGACGGCCAGCATGTTGGCGGTGTTGCCGCCGCCCACCCAGATCATGTCCTGGGCCAGCAACAGCTCGGCGATATCGGCCACGCTGCGGTTGAAGAGGTTCAGGTGGACGGCATCCGCACGTCGCGCGTAGCGCTCGTAGAAGACCACCACGTTGGGCGGCGCGTCACCCGACGCGGTGGGGATCGAGCAGATGCGCGGCCGCTGCTTGCCGGTCAGCCCCAGCAGGTAGCCGTCCAGCCGGTCACGGTCAGGTCCCGTGACACCACCCCCGACTACCGCGATCGTCCGTTCCCCCACGTCCGATCGCTCCTAGAGCCGCACGGCGGGGGGCCGGTCACGGTCGAACATGTGGACCGTGTCCACGAAACGGACCTGCTTGGACTGATAGCCCATCACCAGCGAGTGGGTACGGGCGCCGCCGCCGAAGAAGCGGACGCCCTGAAGGAGGTCGCCCTCGGTCACGCCAGTGGCCGCGAAGACGAGCGACTCGCCTGGCGCCAGGTCCGTCGTGGAGTACACGCGCCCTTCGTCGAGGCTGGTGCCCATCGTCGCGGCGCGTGTCCTCTCCTCGTCGGAGCGGAACCGGAAGCGCGCCTGGATCTCGCCGCCCAGGCAGCGCAACGCAGCGGCGGTGATGACCCCTTCCGGTGCCCCGCCGATGCCCATCACGGCGTGCACGCCGGTACCCGATACGGCGCAGCTGATGGCCGCCGACAGATCCCCGTCAGAGATGAGCTTGATGCGCGCGCCCGACGCTCGTACCTCGCCGATGAGTGCCTCGTGACGGGGCCGGTCCAGGATGACCACGGTGATGTCCGCGTTGCGTCGCCCCAGGGCCGCCGCGATGCGGTCGACGTTCTCGGCCGGGCTGAGGCGGATGTCGACGTGACCCGCCGCGATGGGACCCACACAGAGCTTCTGCATGTACGTGTCGGGGGCGTTGAGAAGCCCGCCCTTCTCGCTGGCGGCAAGGACGGTGATGGCGTTGGTCTGGCCCAGCGCCACAAGGTTCGTGCCCTCCAGGGGGTCGACCGCTATGTCGATAGCGGGGTGGTCGTCGTGTCCCACACCGACCGGCTCGCCGATCCAGAGCATGGGTGCCTCGTCCCGCTCACCCTCCCCGATGACGATGGTGCCGCGCATCTCGACCTCATCCATCGTGCGCCGCATCGCCTCCGTGGCTGCCTGGTCGGCACCGTGGCGATCGCCGCGGCCCATGAGCCGCGCTGAGGAGATGGCCGCGGCCTCAGTGACGCGAACCATCTCGAGCGCGAGCAGCGTTTCCATGGCGCCTCCGTCGGGTCGGGCACGGTAGAGCGTACCCGGGGGCTGGTCGGATCAGTGGCGGAAGTGGCGTCTCCCGGTGAAGACCATCGCCATGTGGTGCCGGTCGGCGATCTCGATGGCCATCCCGTCACGCACCGAGCCGCCGGGCTGGATGATGGCCGTGACGCCGCGTTCGGCGGCCAGCTGGATGGCATCGGCGAAGGGAAAGTAGGCGTCGGAGGCGAGGCAGCTCAGGGTGGCCCGCTCCGCCGCGCGATGAAGCGCGATCTCCACGGCCACAAGGCGGCTGGCCTGGCCCGCGCCCACCCCCACCAGGGCGCCGTTCCGTGCCAGCACTACGGCGTTGGAGGTCACGTGACGCACGGCGCGCCAGGCGAAGAGCAGATCGTTGAGCTCTTCCAGCGTCGGGCGGCGCTTGGTGACCACGTGCAGCTGGGTTCGGTCGATCTCCAGCCGGTCGATGGTCTCCACCAGCAGCCCGCCTTCGACACGGTGGAAGTCGAGGTTGGCGATGCCGTAGTCGGCGAGGCCGCCGGAAGGAGTGTCGGGCACGGAGATGACCGCCAGGTCATCCTTGTGGCGGAAGGTGGCGCGGGCATCGTCGGTGTAGCCGGGCGCGGCCACGGCCTCGTAGGCGTTGCGGCTGATCTCGGCGGCGGTCTCCTCGTCGAGTCGACGGTTGACCGCCACCACCGCCCCATAGGCACTCACCGGGTCCGTCTGCAGCGCCCGCCGGTAGGCCTCCACGAGCGAGTCGCTGGAGGCCAGCCCGACGGGGTTGCCGCGCTTGACGATGCACACGGTAGGCACTGTGAAGTCGGCTGCGATGCGGAAGGCGGCGTCCAGGTCGACCAGGTCGTTGAAGGAAGGATCGTCGCCCTGTAGCTGGGTGGCGTCGGCCAGCGAGCGCGTCCGATGGGTCGTCTCGCGATAGAAGGCCGCTCGTTGATGGGGGTTCTCGCCGTAGGGCAGGTCGCGCATCTTCTCCAGCACGACCGTCAGGCGCGCCGGGAAGCGCACGCTGCTGATGTGGTGCAGGTAGCCCGCCACCTGAGCGTGATAGGCGGCGATGTTGGCGAATGCTTCGGCGGCCAGGCGCTGGCGCGTCTCCGCGGAGACCTGGCTCAAGTCACGGATCTCGCTGACCACGGAGCCATAGTCGGCCGGATCGCACACGGCGGCCACGCCGGCGTAGTTGCGCGCGGCGGCTGAGAGCAGGGCCACGCCGCCCACGTCGATCATCTCGATGGCCTCGTCGATGGGCACCACGCCCGAGCCGACCTGTGGCGCGAAGGGCTTGACGTTGACGACCACCAGGTCCAGCAGACCGATGCCCTGAGCGTCCAGCTCCTCGAGATCGGCCGGGACATGCCGCCGCGCCAGGATCCCTGCGTAGACGCTGGGATGGAAGGTCTTTACCTGGCCGCCGATGAGCGGCGGCGCGGAGGTCAGGGAACTGATCGAGGCGACCTCGACCCCTTCGGCCGCCAACGCCTCACGCGTCCCATCAGTGGCGAATATCTCGACTCCCAGGTCGAGCAGGTCGCGCGCCAGCGAGGCGATGCCATCACGATTCGCGACCGAGAGCAGGGCTCGCAAGCCGTGTCCTCCATCCCTCGGTCCGCAGCGGCCATCCTGTCCAGGACGTGGGCCGGGAGCGCCAGAGTATAGCAAGGCCAGTCACCGGCCAGCCATCCGCCGTCGTCACTGCCAGCCATCCGACGGACCGGCCGGCGACCAGCCCGTGACTCCGCCGAGACCGGGCTGCTATCCTCCGGGGCAGCCTGACCGCGCGGCTGGACACGCGCCGCCTAGCGGCCGACAGGGCCATCGTCCGATGGAGAAGTCCCTTTGAAGCTTCCGCCCTGGGAATACCTGCTGGGTCCGCCGTTCATCAACGCGACCGACGGCTTTCCGGACCTCTCGCTGCCGTTGGTCGTCGCATCATTCGTGTTCCTGGTGCTCCAGGTGCTGCTCTACAACGTCCAGACGCGCCGCCTGCACCGCCACTTCCCGCTGGTGAACCTGCAGGAGTGGATGCTCTGGACGGGACTGGCCACGTTCTCCCTGGTGCTCATCTCCTGGGTCTTCCGCTTCTACTTCATCTTCCCGCTGACGGCACTGCTGATAGGCATCGCAAGCTACGTCTGGATCCGCTTCGTGCGCTTCCCGCCCCTCATCGAGGCCTACAACCAGCAGCTGCGACGCGCCCGCTTCTACTCCCAGCAGAAGTACAAGCATCCTGAGCAGACCGTCCGACCGAAGCGCTCGGAGCGCTCGCGCCGCCGGCGCCGTCGCTAGCGACTCGGGGCCCCGCGCACGATGGAGATCCGCCGGTTCGGTCCCGGACACCGACGGGTCGAAGGGCCGCCGGGAACTACGGGCATGACCGGGCAGCTCATCCATTCGGATGAGCGCGGCGTCGTCTCCGAGCTGGCGTTCTCGCGTCGCGGCGTCATCACGCCACACGCCAACCCGAATCTCAGCCTCTTCATCGTCATCAGCGGTGGAGGCTTCGTGCAGGTCGGCGACGAGCGGCTGCGCGTAAACCACGGCGAGGCCGTCGTCTGGCCACCCGACGTGCTGCACGGGGCGTACACGGAGGGATCGGAGATGCGAGCCATCGTGGTGGAGCTGCCCGACCGGGCCGAGGGCGGGACGCTGTTGCTGGAAGGTTCTGCCCGCCAGGTCCGCGCCGGGGAAGCGGCGGGCGAAGCGACGCCCGCCCAGGGGGGACTCGCGGATCGCGGCGCCAAGCGCGACGACTACGACAGCACCGAAGGGGAACCCTGGTAGTGGGGCGAGCGTGCCAGCGATGCCCTGTCGGCTCCAAGGCTCGTGCGGCCGCGCGGCGACCCACTAGGCCGTATCGATCCGCACTCCGGGCTCGCAGTACCACCACTACTGGTACGGAGCATCTGCGCGGTGACCCAAGTGATCTTCTGGCCCACCGTACGAGCCGATGTACCACCACGACTGGTACGAGCGGGCTCGGCGGACATCGGGGACGGTCAGCCGCGTGGATCGCACGTCGCGACGTCTCCGTTCCCGGCTCGGTAACGATAGTGCCAGTACGACACGCGGCGATCGCGCCCTACTGCGCCCCGGGGCTGCTGACCGAGCTAGCCGTGCGACATCGGCTGCTACCCGAGCTTGCGGATGATGCCGCTCTGGCTCTCATGTTCGTGTCCCCAGGACCGCGCCGAGTTGTCCCAGCACACGGGCCGTGGCGCCCCAGATCTCGTGGTCGCCGAACGTGAACGCGCCGTAACGCAGCCGGTACCCCTCCCGCTCCGATTCCACCATCCGGATCGGCGCGCCGGGCAGGAAGGTGCTGAGCGGCACGGACAGGATGGTCGTCACCTCCCGCTCGTGGCGTCGCAGGGTGGGAGCGCGCGACGCGACCGCCACGACCGGCACCAAGAGGAAGCCTGAGACGCGCACGTCCACGACGTCGAGCGTACCGACGATCTCCACTCCGGCCGCCGTCGGGTCCAGTCCGATCTCCTCCTGCGCTTCTCTCAGCGCCGTCCCCACCGGGAAATCGTCCGTGGCCTCCGCCCGTCCGCCGGGCAGGCTGATCTGGCCGGGGTGTCGCATGCCGCCGGCCGGCCGCTCGGTGAGGACCACGTGCGCCTCGCCGTGGGGGCCGGGGACCAGGAGCACGAGTCCCGCCGCGTCGCGTGGCGCTGCGCCGACCCTTCGGCGCATCCACTCCGGCAACGCCCCGGGCTGCCCCAGGACGACGGGTTCGATCTCTGCCGGCCCGGCTGGCAGCGGATCGGGCAGCCGCCTCAGCCGGCGCCGCACCTCGTCGATGCGCATCCCGCCCCGGACCTAGTGGCGCAGAGGGCTCACGAAGCCCCGCAGCAACGGCTCAGCGTCCATACCTCGCCCGAACCCCAGCACGCGGAAGCCACCCAGATGGCGCGGGTCCAGGAAGCGCGCGACGGCAGCACGCGCCTCGATGTACGCGGCCGGATCCGCGCCCGGCGTCGTGCCCAGCTCACTCAGCAAGTCTCCGAGCCCGAGACCGACCAGGAACTCCGCCTGGCTGGTCGATCCCAATGGCTCCAGGTCGGCCGCCACAGCAGCGCGTTCCACGGCCGAGAGGTCCACATGCGCAGTCAGGTCCTGCCGCCCGATCGCCCGGAACGGATCGCCGCCGACTTGATGACTCCGGTAGGTGACCAGGCTGCCGGCCATGCGACGCGGACCGTAGAGCTCGGCAGCCGGATGGCCATAGTCGATGATCAGGACCAAGCCGCGCGCCAGCCGCTGCGTCGCCATCGCAGGGAACGACTCGCACCCAGGCGCGATGTCGGCGATCTGGCCGTTCGCAAGGTTGATGCCCGCTTCCTCCAGCGGGCGGGCGAGCTCCGGCGACGAGAGCTCAGCGATCACCTCCGCGAACCAGCCGTCGCGCCAGGTGACCCACCGCTCTCCTATCGTCTCGCCCACCTGTTGGAGCCGGTGGACCGGAAGCGCATCCAGGTACTCGTTGGCAAGGACCACGCCCTCGAACGGCCGCTCCGGGACCGGATCAGAGTGGTGGGGGAGGTCGAGAGCGACCCAGACGAGCGCCTCGGCGAGCTTGGCAGCGTCCGCTCGCAGGCCGGCCCGGACGGTGGCCTGGAGAGTGCCCCGTCCAGCGCCGTACTCAGCGACAGTGAACGGGTCGGGTCGTCCCAGCCGCTGCCAGACCTCGTCCAGCTGGCGGCCGATGCATCGTCCGAAGAACGGGTGCAGCTCTGGAGCTGTGAGGAAATCGCCCCCTCGCGTGGGGCGGCCATCGCTCGTGTCGTAGTAGCCCAGGCCCGACGCCGTGAGGGCGAGCTCCATGAATCGAGCGAAGGTGATGCGCCGCTCGGGAGCCGCCAGGATCTCGTCGCGGATGAGCTCCACGAGCCGGGGTTCGCTCTCGGCCCAGCGCTCCTCGACCAAGGGGGCCGGTCGGCTGGTCAGTTGAGCCGCTCGCCGCCGTCCGACCCTTCCGGGTCCACGCGTGGGAGGTCCGTCAGACCTGGGCGCAAGCCCGCCCCCACCGGCTCGGCATCCGCGGCCCCCCGCCGTGCGTCGCGCCGGCCGGAGGAGTCGGTCACCACCACGCCGTCAGGGCCACGGAACACGAGCAGGCCGCTGACCGGATCGGCCTCCACCGCGATGGTGCTGCCCGGCGGGAAGCGACCCTCCAGCAGTGCACGAGCCAGCGGGTTCTCGACCAGTCGCTGCACGGCGCGCTTGAGCGGCCGCGCTCCGTAGACCGGGTCGTAGCCCTCTGTGGCGATGAGCTGACGAGCCGTTGGGGCGAACTCCAGCGTCAGGTCGTGCTCGGACAGGCGGCGCTGGAGGTCCGCCACAAGCAGCTCCACGATGCGTGCGAGGTCCTCGCGGTCCAGCGCGTGGAACACGATGATCTCATCGATGCGGTTGAGGAACTCAGGGCGGAAGGCGGCGCTCAGCGCGTCGGTCACCTGCGCCTTCATGGCCTCGTACGAGCCGGCGTCGCGCCCGCCGGTCCAGCCCACGATGGAGGCCGAGCCGACGTTGCTGGTCATGATGATGACCACGTCCTTGAAGTTGACCGTGCGGCCCTGACCGTCCGTGAGGCGGCCATCGTCCAGCACCTGGAGCAGCACGTTGAAGACGTCGGGGTGGGCCTTCTCGATCTCATCGAGCAGCAGCACCTGGTAGGGACGTCGCCGGACGGCCTCGGTCAGCTGGCCACCCTCGTCGTAGCCCACGTAGCCGGGCGGCGCGCCGATGAGCCGTGACACGGAGTACTTCTCCATGTACTCGCTCATGTCCAGGCGGGTCATGGCCTGCTCGTCATCGAAGAGGAACTCGGCCAGCGCGCGAGCCAGCTCCGTCTTGCCCACCCCGGTGGGTCCCAGGAAGATGAAGGAGCCGATGGGCCGCCGCGGATCCTTGAGCCCCGCACGCGCGCGCCGCACCGCGTCTGATACCGCCTCGATGGCCTCATCCTGGCCGACCACGCGGTCGTGCAGCCGCTCCTCCATGTGGATGAGCTTGGCCTGCTCGCCCTCCATCAGGCGCGTCACGGGGATGCCGGTCCAGGCCGCCACGATGCGCGCGATGTCGTCCGCGTCGACCTCCTCCTTGAGCAGGCGCCGCGCCGCACCATCCTTCTGGGCCAACGCCTCGTCCTGCTGGCGCAGGCGCTCCTGAAGCTCGACCTGGGTGCCGTACTTGAGCTCCGCGGCCCGTCCGTAGTCGGCGGCCCGCTCGGCTTCCTCGATCTGGTGCTGGAGCTGCTCCAGCTCCGTCTTGGTGGCGCGCAGCTCCCCGATGGCGCCCTTCTCTGTCTCCCACTGAGCCTTCAGGGCGCCGGCGCGCTCGCCGATCTCGGCCAGCTCCCGTTCCAGCGCTTCGAGGCGCGCCCGTGAGGCGTCGTCCTTCTCCTTGCGCAGCGCCTCGCGCTCGATCTCCAACTGGATGCGGCGGCGCTCCAGCTCGTCCAGCTCGACCGGCATGGAGTCCATCTCCATGCGCAGGCGGCTGCCGGCCTCATCGACCAGGTCGATGGCCTTGTCCGGCAGGAAGCGATCGCTGATGTAGCGGTGGGAGAGCACCGCCGCGGCGACCAGCGCCGAGTCCGTGATGCGCACGCCGTGGTGGACCTCGTAGCGCTCGCGCAGGCCGCGCAGGATGGAGACGGTCTCCTCGACCGTGGGCTGGTCCACGAAGACCGGCTGGAAGCGCCGCTCCAGCGCGGCGTCCTTCTCCACATGCTTGCGATACTCGTCCAGGGTGGTCGCGCCGATGGTGTGCAGCTCGCCCCGCGCGAGCATCGGCTTGAGCAGGTTGGAGGCGTCCATGGCGCCTTCCGCGGCGCCGGCCCCCACGACCGTGTGCAGCTCGTCGATGAAGAGGACGACCTGGCCCTCCGAGTCCTTGACCTCCTTGAGCACGGCCTTGAGGCGCTCCTCGAACTCGCCGCGGAACTTGGCACCGGCGATGAGCGCGCCCAGATCCAGCGAGATGACGCGCTTCTCCTTTAGCCCCTCGGGCACATCGCCGCGCACGATGCGCTGGGCGAGCCCCTCCGCGATGGCCGTCTTGCCCACGCCGGGCTCGCCGATGAGCACGGGGTTGTTCTTGGTGCGCCGGGAGAGGACCTGGATGACGCGGCGGATCTCCTCGTCACGACCGATGACCGGATCGAGCTTGCCTTCGCGCGCGTCGCGGGTCAGGTCACGGCCGTAGCGCTCCAGGGCCTGATAGGTGCCCTCCGGGTTCTGGGAGGTGACGCGCTGCCCGCCGCGGACCTTCTGAAGTGCCTGAAGGATGGGCTCGCGTCCCGCGCCGGCGGCCTCCAGGATGCGCTGGGCGTCGCCGTCCGACTCGGCCGCGGCCAGGAGCAGATGCTCCGTGGAGACGTACTCGTCACCCAGCCGCTTGGCTTCGTCCTCGGCACGTTGGATGAGCTGGCTGGCGCGTGGGTCCAGCGAGAGCTGCCCGCCCTGGATCTTGGCGCGGCGAGCCAGGACGGCGCTCAGCTCCACGTTGATGTGTGCCGGGTCGGCGCCTAGCTGGGTCAGCGTCGTGGCCGGGATGCCCTCCGGATCCTGGAGCAGCGCGGCCAGGATGTGCTCCGCGTCGAGCACGGGACTCTGGGCGTCCGTGGCCAGCCGCTGCGCGCCGACGATCGCCTCCTGGGCCTTCTCGGTGTATCGGTCGAGCTTCATCGTGTGGCAGGGTAAACCCTGACAACGCCATTGTCAAGGTTCCTGCTATTTCGATGCCCGTCGAGTATTCAGGTGACAGCTACCCGGGCGCGATGGCGGCTGTCGTTAGCGACCATGTCCGACGTGCGTGGAGATCACGGCGCTGCTCGACTGGGTGTGTCAACGTCGAACGGTGGAGCTAGGTCTGATCATCGGTATCGTGGCCGGAGTCGCAGCGCTCTGGGCCGTCCTGCTCGTCCTATTCTGGGTCTACCGACCGAGGGGTGTTTCGGCCCGCGAGATCGTCCGCGTGATTCCGGACCTACTTCGTCTCTTGGGTTCGCTCATCACCGACCGCTCGACGCCCCTCGACGTGCGTATCGTATTGGCCGGTCTGATGGTGTGGATCGTGAGCCCCATCGACCTCATCCCGGAGTTCATCCCCGTGCTCGGCCCGCTAGACGACGTGGTCGTGGCGATCGTGGCGCTCCGCTACACCCGTCGCCGTTTGGGCATCGAGGATCTCCAGGCGCGATGGTCCGGTAGCCCTGACGGCTTCGCTCTGCTCGTCAGGGTCATGGGCTCAAACTGAAAGACCTGCCGCCCTGCCTGCCGATAGCAGCTCGGCTTGCTCCAGGACGGTCTGGGTGGCACGTTCGGCCTTGTCGGGCGGGTAACCGTACTTGCGCAGGATGCGCTTGACCAGGACGCGAAGCTGCGCGCGGACGTTCTCGCGGATCGTCCAGTCGATGGTTACGTTGCGCCGCACTGTGGCCACCAGCTCCCGCGCGATGGCCGTGAGCGCCGGCTCACCCAGGACCTTGACGGCGCTGTCGTTCGTCTCGAGGGCGTCGTAGAAGGCCAGCTCATCCTCGGAGAGGCCCAGCTCCTCGCCGCGCGCGTTGGCCTCGCGCATCTCCCGGGCCAGCGCGATGAGCTCCTCGATCACCTGCGCGGTCTCGATGGCACGGTTCTGGTACTTGCGCAGCGCCTGCTCAAGCAGGTCCCGGAAGGAGCGCGCCTGGACCACGTTCCGTCGTGATCGCGACCGGATCTCCCCTGTCAACAGCTTCTGGAGGAGCTCCACGGCCAGGTTCCGGTGAGGCATACCGCGGACATCGGCCAGGAACTCCTCGGAAAGGATGGAGATGTCGGGCTTCTTCAGGCCGGCCGCCGCGAAGATGTCCACGATCTCCTCCGACACCACCGCACCGGAGATGATCTGGCGGATGGCTTGGTCCATCTGAGCATCCGTCCTGCGCTCACCGGGGGCGGACTTGGCCAGCACCGCTCGAACGGCCTGGTAGAAGCCGACCTCGTCGCGCACCGCAAGCGCCACGTCGGAGGGGACCGCCAGGGCGAAGGCCTTGGACAGGTCGCTTACCGCGCGCAGGAGGCGATCCTTGCCCTCGTCGAGCCGCAGGATGTGCTCCTGGGCAGCCGGCAAGAGCGACAGCCGCTGCCCCGCCGTCCCATCGACCCAGTGGGTCCAGTCGAAGCCGTGGAACAGACCTCGGCAGATCTCGACCTTCTCCATCATCAGCGCGACCGCCTGAGCCTGGTCGATGGCGGTCTGACCGGTGCCGCCGCTCTCCGTGTAGGTGGCGAGCGCCTGGCGCAGTTCGTCAGCCAGGCCGAGGTAGTCCACGACCAGACCACCGGGCTTGTCCCTGAAGACGCGGTTGACGCGGGCGATGGCCTGCATCAGCCCGTGGCCACGCATCGGCTTGTCGGCGTACATCGTGTGCAGGGACGGCGCGTCGAAGCCGGTCAGCCACATGTCGCGGACGATCACGATGCGGAACGGGTCGGCCGGATCGCGGAACCGCTTGGCCAGCGCCTCGCGCCGGGACTTGCTGCGGATGTGGCCCTGCCAGCTCACGTCGTCCGAGGCGGAGCCGGTCATGACCACCTTCAGGGCGCCGCTGCCATCATCGTCGCTGGCCCACTCCGGCCGCAGCGAGGCGATCGCTTCGTACAGCGCGACGCAGATACGGCGGCTCATGCACACCACCATGGCCTTGCCGTCCATCGCCGCGAGACGCTCCTCGAAGTGCCCCACCAGCTCCCGCGCGATCAGCGTGACCCGCTCCTCGCTGCCCACCACGGCTTCGAGCTGGGCCCATTTCGTCTTGAGCCGCTCCTTGCGCTCGACCTCCTCGCCCTCCGTGGCCTCTTCGAAGTCCGGGTCGATGTGCGGGCGGCGGTCCTCGCGCAGGGCCAGCTTGGCCAGGCGGCTCTCGTAGTAGATGGGCACGGTGGCGCCATCCTCGACCGCGCGAGCGATGTCGTACACGCTGATGTAGTCGCCGAAGACGGCGCGTGTGTTGGCGTCCGTCTGCTCGATGGGCGTGCCCGTGAAGCCGATGAAGGAGGCGTTGGGCAGGGCGTCGCGCATATGCGCGGCGAAACCGTCGATGAAGTCGTACTGGCTGCGATGCGCCTCATCCGCGATGACCACGATGTTGCGCCGCTCGGAGAGCACCGGGTGGCGGTCGCCGCGCTCCTCCGGCAGAAACTTCTGGATGGTCGTGAAGACGACGCCGCCCGAGGCGACGCGCAGCTTGGCCCGCAGGTCCGCCCGGTCGGCGGCCTGGACCGGTGGCTGGCGGAGCAGCTCGGAGCAGCGCGCGAACGTGCCGAAGAGCTGGTCGTCAAGGTCGTTGCGGTC
>JBBSMF010000011.1:0-11492 GCA_038233295.1 Candidatus Limnocylindrales bacterium
ATAACCAAGGCCATGCGGGACGCGGGTGTCGCGCCGGACGAGATCGACTACATCGTGGCGCACGGCACATCCACGCCCCTCAACGACGTGACCGAGACGCGCGCCATCAAGGCGGCTCTGGGAGCGCACGCGCGCCGGGTGGCCATCAGCTCACCCAAGTCGATGGTGGGACATCTGCTGGGCGCGGCCGGCGTCATCAGCGCCCTCACGGCGCTCGGCGCCATCCGTGAGGGAGTCATCGCGCCGACCATCAACCTGGACAACCCCGACCTGCCCGAGTGTGACCTCGACTACGTGCCGCTGGTGGCGCGCGAAGCGCGCGTGGATACTGCGATGATCAACGGCTTCGGCTTCGGTGGTCAGAACGCGGTGGCCATCTTCCGCCGCTTCGAGGCGTAGGCTTTCGGATCGGTTCAAGCCTCGGTCATCCGCTAATGCCACCGGGGGTGGCGTTACGCCGGGCGATGGCGCCCGCGCCGCCCTCGAACAGCCGATCACACCCGTTCTCGAGTGTCTATCGCTACCGGGGCTGGCGTTAGCGGGAAGGCGGCCTCGGCCACGCTGCGTAGTGCTACCGGGGCTGGCGTTAGCGGGAAAGCGGCTTCGGCCACGCTGCGTAGTGCTACCGGGGCTGGCGTTAGCGGGAGAGCGGCCTCGGCCACGCTCCGTAGTGCTACCGGGGCTGGCGTTAGCGGGAAAGCGGCCTCGGCCACGCCCTGAGACGCCTCGTCCTTACGAATCGAAGCGGTGGCAGCGTCAGTCAGGCCGCCGTCGCGGGATCGGCCGCCCCTCGAAGTGGTCCATCATCTCCAGCAGATCGGGTGGCACGCGCATCACGCGTCCCGCGCTGAGGTCGTACATGACCTGCACGGAATCACCATCCGCGATCGGCCGCGCCGAAGCCACCGACGAGCCCTCCGCGCTCAACCGATACTCCAGCCCGAACGACGAGCGGCTTACCCAGGCGACGCGGCACTCGCAGATCAGCGGCTCCCCGAAGAACGCCGGCGCCCGCCACGCCACCCTCGCCTCCGCGATGAGGAACGTGTGCCGCGCGGCCATCTCGCCGTGCCCGAAGGGAGTGCCGGCCATGGCCTGGTAGTAGCCCGCGCGCGCTGCCTCGAAGTAGGTCAGATAGACCGCGTTGTTGACGTGCCCCAATGCGTCCGTGTCGGCGAAGCGGACCTCGATCGCGTGCTGGTAAGGGAACACACCCTCCGGCGGACGGCTGCGCTGGCTCACCCGGCGATGATGCGCTCCAAGCCCGTTTCTCGCGTACCGTACCGGTCATGACGACCGACGCGGCCCCCGTGGCCGCCCCGGACGCGGCCCTTGACGAGCGCCATGCCCGCGCCTCGATCGAGCACGGCCGACCCTCCTACTCGTGGCGCTTCGGTCAGGACCGGCGCCTGGAGATGGTTCGTGACTTCGTGCCGCTCGAGGGTGCGCGGGTGCTGGACATCGGCTGCGGCATCGGCACCTACGTGCGCCGCTTCCGCCAGTTCAGTGACGACGTCCACGGCATCGAGGTCGAGCCGGAGCGGGTCGAGGAAGCCAGCCGCGAGCTGCCCGACATCGTCTGCGCCAAGGGAGAGGCACTTCCCTACCCGAGCGATCACTTCGACCTTGTCTTCGCCAACGAGGTGATCGAGCACGTCGATGACGACCGGAAGACGACCCAGGAGGCGGTGCGCGTCACCAAGCCCGGCGGCCACATCGTCTACTTCGCGCCCAATCGCCTCTACCCGTTCGAGACGCACGGCGCCTACTTCCGAGGTCACTACCGCTTCGGCAACATCCCGCTCATCAACTGGCTGCCGGACCCACTCCGCGACCGGCTGGCACCCCACGTCCGTGCCTACACGCGGCGAGGCATCAGGCGACTGTTCCGCGATCTGCCCGTGAAGCTGGTGCATCACCGGGTCATCTATCCCGGCTTCGACAATGTCTCGACGAAGCACCGACTGATCGGGCGCGTCCTGCGGCGCGGCCTCTACACGGCCGAGAACACCCCCTTGCACACCTTCGGCCTCTCCCACTTCCTGGTAGTGCGCAAGGACGCGGGGAGAAGCTCGGACCCTACGGACGGGTGATCGGCCGAATCGCGAAGAGCCCCATCACCATGGGCGTGTATGGATCGTTGCAGAGCTCCAGCCCCACGTCCCCCTGCCGCACCAGGTCGGCGATGAAGTGCGACTCGCGGTGGGGCAGGCCCAGGTAGACGAGCCCATCAGGGGTCGGGATGGCGGTCACGTCGTCGGCACCGCCGTTGAGCTCGAAGCGCCGGCGCAGCTCATGCATCGGAACGTAGGGACGCGACTTGATGAAACGTCGTATCTGGGCAGAGGTGCAGAAGCCGCTATCCATCGGCACGTCCGGTCGAGTGCCGCCGGCGAAGCTGATGCGCTCGCCCGGCATGACCGAGAAGGCGGGAGTGGGCGGCTCCGCGGACTCTTGCCCGACGGGTGGCGATCCTTCATCCACGGGCACTGGCACGGGAACTGGCTCCGCTGGCGGCGTCTCGGTCCCGCCCGATGAGCGACGTGTCTCGGGCCGAGGCGCCGAGCGGGTCGGACGCGGCGCGCCTGACGCAGCGCCGTGACGGCGAGCGAAGCGACGGCTCATGGTTCGGCTTGAGCGAGAGCCCCAGCGGAGACCTGCCGTTCCGGGGCTCGGCACCGTCGTGCACCGAGCCCGGTGATGCGTGCCTCGGCGGTGGGCGCCCGCCGTGTTGGATGTTCGGTCATAACTCTGAGGTCGTCTGGTGAAGACGGCGAGGGCCGATGATACACCGGGTCGCCGCCCGGACGGCTCCGGGCGGGGTCAGACGCCGCTGACGACCGCCAGGGAGCGCGGAGCGGCATTGAGGCTGTCCGGACCGTCTGTCCGGCACACCACGATGTCCTCGATGCGGGCGCCGTAGCGGCCCTCCAGATAGATGCCCGGTTCTGTGCTGAAGCAGTTGCCCTCCACGAGCGGCGTTCGGTTGCCGCTCACCAGGTATGGCTCCTCGTGGCCCTCCAAGCCGATGCCGTGCCCCGTGCGGTGGATGAAGGCCTCGCCGTAGCCCGCTTCGGAGATGATGCTTCGCGCCGCCGAGTCCACCTCCTCGCCGGTCGCGCCCACCACGGCCGCTGCGCTGGCCGCCGCCTGCGCCCGCTCCAGGGTGGCGAACAACGTCCGATACTCCACGTCGGGGCCACGCGCCGCGTCTAAGCCCGTCGGCCATATCGTCCGCGTGATGTCCGAGCCATAGCCTTCGATGCGACCGCCGATATCCAGCACTATCGGCTCGCCAGCCCCGATGACCCGATCGGACGCGCCGTGATGCGGCGAAGCGCTGTTGGGCCCGCTGGCCACGATCCAGAAGGCGGCCTCGTCATGACCCTCTGCGACCAGGCGCTCGCGCACTTCCCGGGCGACGTCTGCTTCCGTCCGGCCGACCAGCCGACCGGCACAGATGGCGGCCACGGTCCGGTCAGCAGCCTGGGCGGCGCGGCGCAGGAGCCCGATCTCCTCCTCATCCTTGACGGCACGCAGGTCCGAGAGCACGGCCGAGGCGAGCCCATACCCGGCAGCCGGGAGCCGGGCCTGGATAGGCAGCAGGAAGGCGGCCGCCAATCGATCCGATACGAGCAAGTCGGCGCCGCGCCCGGCGGCAGCCTCCAGTCCCTCCTGTCGGGCTACCAGGTCGATGGGGTCGTCCGTCTCCTCCCAGGAGGCAAGGTCTACCACGCCGTGCTCCACGCCCGACGCGGCACGCGCAGCGGCGACCTCCAGGCGGGGCACCACCAGCGTGGCCCGTCCCGTGGCCGGCAGGACCAGCATCGTCAGACGCTCGAGTGGCATCGCCTCGTAGCCGATGAGCCAGCGCAGGTCGGCGCCAGGCCCGATGAGCAGCCCGCCCACGTTCCTTTCCGCAGCTATCGACTGGGCACGCTGGAGCCGCTCGGCGTAGCGCTCCGGTGTGATGGAGCGGCTCACGCGCGACTCCCGGCCGGTAGCTCCGCGGCCACCCAGCGCTCGATGAGCGCCGGACCATCCGTGAAGAGCTTGGCGTAGGAGAAGACACGCTGGGCGCCTGCGTCGAGCGCACGCTTTCGGACGAGCTGGTCGTCATGCTGGGCCACGGCGATGACCTTGAGCCTGGCGGCTGCCACGCGAGCCACGGCGGCCGTGCCGTCGTAGCGGCGCCCGCCCAGGTCGACGATCACGCCCAGCAGGCGCGGCGGGCCACCCTCCGCCGACCCAGTGGACTTCCCGGGTACGGGCTCGGCCTCTGCGTCCGCCGCCAGCACCGTCTCGAGCTGTTCCAGCGTCGAGAGGCGTGCGGCATGGGCACCGACCCGTTCCACCGCCGCCACCAGCCGCGATGCCCAGATCAGGTCATCAGCCAGCACGGCGATGATGCCCGACGCCGAACCGCCGATAGCAGCGTCAGCCAAGGAGATGATCGATATGCCGCAGCAGGTCGCGAGCGGTGGCCACGCCGACCGGCCGGCCATCGGCCACCAGGGGCACGTGCCGGAAACCGCCCACGGCCATCTTGTGCAACGCCACCGCGACGCTGTCCTCGGGCCGCAGCATGACCGGGTCAGCCGTCATCACGTCCGCCACGCGCACCCCGTCGATCGGCTTCCCGGCCACTTTCATAAGAGCATCCCGCTCCGTGAACAGGCCCACCATCCGGCCGTCGTGGAGGGCCAGGACACAGCCGTTCTGCTGCTCCTGCATCAGGCTCAGCGCGTCGGCCACGGGCGCGTCACTGTCTATGACCAGGGGCTGCGCGGCGTCCACCGCGTCCAGGTGCTCCTTCAGTAGGCGCGCCTCGAAGCCCGTGCCCGGGGTGGGGATGTCCACCGTCCGCAGGTCCGCGCCGCAGTTGTCGCAGTTGTCCAGTCCCTGGAGGTTCTCGTGACCGCAGACGGGGCAGATCAAGTGGCCACCCAGGTCTCGCCGGAATGAAGCAGGTCGTGCAGGTCTCCCTCGCCCGAACGGGTGATGGCGTCCTGCACCTGGGCCAGCATCAACTGATCATGTGTGGGGCGCTCGACGCGCCGGAAGACGCCCACCGGGACCGGGAAATCGGGGTAGGCCATGCGCGAGAGCATGTAGGCCAGGAAGGGTTCCTCAGCGCTCTCGTCGTGAACCAGCAGGTCCGCTTCGGTCACGCCATCGCCCAGCTGCACGACCTCCGGGTGCAGGCCGTTGAGGCGGATGCCACGATCGCGGTCCTTCCCGAAGATCATCGGCTCACCGTGGCGCAGCACCAGCATCCGGTCCTCTCGCACATCCCGTTCGGTGAAGTCGCGGAAGGCGCCGTCGTTGAAGATGTTGCAGTTCTGGAGCACCTCCACGAAGGCCGAACCGTGATGCCGGCCGGCACGCTCCAGCGTCTCCTGGAGGTGATCGGTGTGCGTGTCCACCGACCGGGCCACGAAGGTCGCTTCGGCGGCCAGCGCGATCGAGAGCGGGATGATGGGCGTGTCGATGGTGCCGGCCGGGGTCGACTTGGTCTTCTTGCCGATCTCCGAGGTGGGCGAAGCCTGGCCCTTGGTCAGGCCGTAGATGCGGTTGTTGAACATGACCAGCCGGATGTCGACGTTGCGCCGCATCGAATGCAGCACGTGGTTGCCGCCGATCGACAGCGCGTCCCCGTCGCCCGTGATGACCCACACCATCAAGTCCGGCCGCGCCGCCTTGAGCCCCGTGGCCAGCGTCGGTGCGCGGCCGTGGATGGTGTGGAATCCATAGGTGTTCATGTAGTACGGCAGGCGCCCGGAGCAGCCGATGCCGCTGATGAAGACGATGTTCTCCCGCGGGTAGCCGAAGTCGGGCATCACCTTCTGGGTCTGGGCCAGGATCGAATAGTCGCCGCAGCCGGGGCACCAGCGCACTTCCTGGTCGGACACGAAGTCCTTCCGCGAGAGCTTGATGATGGCGGCGTTCTCGGGGCTGAGCGGCGGATCAGCGACGGTATCGGTCATGGTGTCTACCTCGCCTCCAGGAGCTGGAGGGCAGTCTCTTCGATCTCGGCGATGCGGAAGGGCTTGCCGCGGACCTTGTCCAGGCCGATGGCCGGGATCAGGTAGCGGGCGCGGATGAGCATGAGCAGCTGACCCAGGTTGACCTCGGGGATGAGCACGGTCCTGAACGCGCGCAGGACGTCTTCGGTGTTGCCAGGGAACGGGTTGAGGTGCCGCAGGTGAGCGTGAGAGACGCTGTGCCCCGCGGTCTGGAGTCGTTCCACGGCGCTGCGGATGGCGCCGTAAGTGCTGCCCCAGCCGAGGACGAGCAGATCTCCGCGGGCGGGGCCGTGGACCTGGAGGTGCGGGATGTCCCGCGCGATGCCGGCCACCTTCTCAGCGCGCAGCAACTGCATCCTGTGATGGTTCTCCGGGTCGTAGGAGACGTTGCCCGAGACATCGGCCTTCTCCAGCCCCCCGATGCGGTGCTCCAGGCCGGGCGTGCCCGGCACGGCCCAGGGACGGGCCAGCGTCTCGGGATCCCGCCGGTACGGCTGGAAGGAGGCACGATCGGTGTGGTTCTCCACGCCGATGCCGGGCAGATCGGCCACATCGGGGATGCGCCACGGCTCGGAGCCGGTAGCCAGGAACGCATCTGAGAGATAGACCACGGGCGTCATGTACTTGAGGGCGATGCGCCAGGCCTCGATGGCGTAGTCGAAGCACTCGGCGGGAGTGGCCGGCGCCACCACCGGCATGGGCGAGTCCCCGTTGCGCCCGAAGAGGACCTGGAGGAGATCGGACTGCTCGGTCTTGGTGGGCATCCCCGTGCTGGGACCGGCCCGCTGGACATCGATGACCACCAGCGGCAGCTCCACCATAACGGCCAGTCCCATGGCCTCCGTCTTGAGCGCGATGCCGGGCCCGGAGCTGGCGGTCATGCCCATCGCACCGCCATACGAGGCGCCGATGGCGGCACCCACGGCGGCGATCTCATCCTCCGCCTGGAAGGTGCGCACGCCGAAGTTCTTGTAGCCGGACAGTTGGTGGAGTATGTCGCTGGCCGGCGTGATGGGGTAGCTGCCATAGAAGAGCGGCCGGGCGGCCAAGCGCGAGGCTGCCACGAGGCCCAGGGCCGTGGCCTCATTGCCGGTGATGTTGCGGTACTTGCCGGGCGGCAGGTGGGCCGGTGCCACGCGGTAGTGGGTGTGGAAGATCTCCGTCGTCTCGCCGAAGGCATAGCCCGCGTTGAGGGCGCGCCGATTGGCTTCGGCGATGACCGGCTTGGCCCCGAACTTCTCCTCGATCCAGCGCAGCGTGGGATCCATGCTCCGTTCGTAGAGCCAGAACATGATGCCCAGGCAGAAGAAGTTCTTGGTCAGATCGACCTGCTTGTTGGTCATCTCCAGACCCTCCAGCGCACGCGCGTTGAGGGTGCTGACGGGGATCTCGAAGAGGGCATAGGCCTTGAGCGACCCGTCAGTGAGGGGATCTGCTGCGTAGCCCGCCTTGGTCAGGTTCTGCTTGGTGAAAGCGTCCTTGTTGACGATGAGCGCGCCGCCCGCGGGCAGGTCGCCGATGTTCGTCTTGAGCGCCGCCGGGTTCATCGCGACCAGCACGTCGGGCTGATCTCCGGGCGTGTGGATCTCGTTGGAGCTGAAGCTCAACTGGAAGCCGGAGACGCCGGGCAGGGAGCCTGCCGGCGCACGGATCTCGGCCGGATAGTCGGGCAGCGTGCTGATGTCATTGCCGAAGACCGCCGATGTCCGTGTGAACTGGGTCCCCGTCAGCTGCATGCCGTCGCCCGAGTCGCCGGCGAAGCGGATGGTCACCCGCTCGAGTTCCTGGATCTCCTGGTCCTGCTGGGGAACGGTCTCGGTCGTCACGCGCCCTCCTGCTCCTCCATCACCTGGTGCGGCCGGGGTGGCAGGTTAAGGATCTCCTGGGGGAATGCCTCAGCCACGTATTCCACGATGTCCTGCTGGCGCAAGAGCCCGGTGGGAGCGCCCGACTCGTCCACGAGCGGGACCGTCCGGTAGCGTCCGGACTCCATCAGCTCCAGGGCTTCGCCCACCGTCGACTCGGCCGTGAGGGTTCGCGGATGGCGGGTCATCACGCCGTCCACAGGCTCATCCAGGATCCCATCGTGACCGAGAACCTTCAGCAGCACGTCCCGCTCCGTGAGCACACCCACCAGCCGCGTGCCATCGGCGATCAGGATCGGCTCACCGTCGTTGGCCTGCATCGCGGCGATGGCCGTCCGCAGGGGGGTGCCGCTGGCGACGGTCACGGGGTCACGATGGCCAAGGGTCTTGATCCGCTCAGTGCGCAGCTGGGCGCGGCTGATGCGTTCGGTGGTGGCGCCGGGAGCCTTGAGCACGTTGGTGGGAGCCTCCAGAAGGGGGGCGGCGGACGTCACGGCGTCCGCCGTGGCGTTCCTTGGTTGTCCGCGTACGGGGGCGCTGCCCCGCGGTGATTCTACCCGCGTTCGGGTCAGCGCTCAGAGCCGATAGCATCAGAAGCGATGTCGAGCCCTTTGCCGATGCCCATCTCCGGACGCCGCGATCACGCCATCGGCGTGGTGCTCGTTCTCATCTCGGCCATCGGCTTCGGGTCAGGGGCCTTGCTCGCCACGCCGGTCTATGCCACGGGGCTGGACTGGATGACGCTCCTCGCCTGGCGCTTCATGATCGCCACGGCCGTCTCGTGGCTGTGGCTGCTGGCGTTCCCCGCCCACCGCGCGTCTCTACGCCGGATGTCCAGGCGTCGCGTGGCGATCGTGCTCACGCTGGGCGTCCTGTACGTGGGCAACAGCGGCACTTACTTCGCCGCGCTCGAGACGGTGCCCGCCTCGCTCACGGCGCTCATCGTCTACATGTATCCCGCGCTGGTGGCCGTGCTCTCCATCCGCTTCGGACGCCGGCTGGAGGGACGGCGGGCGTGGATCGCGTTGATCCTGACCACGGTCGGCGTGGCCCTCGCCGTTGGTGGCATCGCGCCGGGCGAGGTCCCGCCGCTCCTGGGACTCGTCCTGGCTCTCGCCTCGCCGGTCATCTATGCCATCTGGATCGTGCTGGCCGCGCGGCTGGGCGGCGAGCGCTCGGCGCGGGAGGGAGCTCCGCCGCAGTCCGATCCCGAATCTTCGGACCCGGCACCTGCCGCGGCGTTGATGACCACGGCGACGTTCGCTGTCTGGTGGCTGGCCGCCATGGTCACCGGTCGTCCCACGCACCCGGCCGACATCCCGGCCGATGCCTGGCTGCCACTGCTGCTATTGGGCGTCGTCAGCACTGCGGTAGCGCTTCAGGCGTTCTACGCGGGCTCCAAGCGGATCGGCGCGGCCAACGCCTCCCTCGTCAGTACCGTCGAGCCGGTCTACATCATCGCCATGGCCACGGTGCTGCTGGCGGAGACCCTGACGCCGGTCCAGCTGCTGGGTGGCGCCCTGGTCATCGGCGGCGTGCTGCTCGCCCAGACGTCCAGCGCCACGCCGGTAGGTGTCCCCTCACGCGATCCCCGGGTGGTGCCGACGACAGCGCCGTAGCTGGTACGTGCACCGCACCACGCGCCGCCGGCGCCGCTACTCTCCACCGATGCGACTCATCAGCTATCAGCACGACGGAACGGATCGCCTGGGCATCGACCTCGACGGACGGGTGGTCCCGGCGACCGACCTGCTGGCAGATGGCCCGCAGGCGATCGGCGACGTCTTGGCCGATCCGAGCACCCTCGACCGGCTCCGTGAGGCTCTGGCCGCGTCCCTGATCTCCCCGTCCGCCGGAACGCCCCTCGAGGAGCTGAGCCTGCTCTCGCCGGTGCCCAGACCAGGCAAGGTCGTGGCGGTCGGGCTTAACTACCGCGACCACGCCGAGGAGGGTGGCCGCGAGACGCCGCCTGAACCGGTGCTCTTCGCCAAGTTCACCACCTCGATCGTCGGTCACGGCACGGAGATACGCTGGGACCCGGGCCTCACGGCGGCAGTGGACTTCGAGGCCGAGCTGGCCGTGGTCATCGGCCGCACGGCGCGCCGCGTCATGGAGGCCGAGGCGCTGACCTACGTGCTGGGCTACACCTGTCTCAACGACGTCTCCGCCCGCGATCTCCAGTTCTCCGACAAGCAATTCGTCCGCGCCAAGTCGCTGGATACCTTCACGCCCATCGGTCCCGCGCTGGTCACCGCCGATGAGATCCCGGACCCGCAGGCGCTGGGCATCCGCTGCCTGGTGAACGGCGAGGTGATGCAGGACTCATCGACCGCCCAGATGGTCCACGGCGTGGCGGCACTCATCGCCTTCTGCTCGCGGGCCTTCACGCTGGAGCCAGGCGACATCATCGCCACCGGCACGCCGTCGGGCGTGGGCTGGTTCCGCGATCCGAAGCGCATGCTCCGCGACGGCGATGAGGTCATCGTGGAGATCGACGGCGTAGGGCGGCTGGTCAATCGCTGTCGCGAGGAGCGGCCCTGACCTCAGCGTCCGCGACGGTCGGCGGCCTTCCGGCGATACGGAGCAGGCTGTAACCGACCACTCCGGCTCCCACCGAGGCCGCCAGGATGCCGATCTTGGCTTCCGCCAGAACGTCCGTGCCAGCGAACGCCAGCTCCCCCACAAAGAGCGACACGGTGAAGCCGATGGCCGCCAGCCAGCTCGCCGCGTAGACATGTCGCCAGGAGACGCCCCGAGGCAGCCGGGCGATCCCCAGCCGGACGACGAGCCAGGTCACGGTCATGATCCCGACCTGCTTGCCGATGATGAGGCCGGCCGCGATCCCCCAGGTCACCGTGCTGGCCAAGGCTGGTCCGACGGCATCACCCAGCGCCACCCCCGCATTGGCCAGTGCGAACAGGGGAACGATGGCAAAGGCGACGGCGGGATGGAGCCCGTGCTCCAGGCGTTGCATCGGTGACTGCGCCTTCTCGGCCAGATCCTCCAACTGCCAGACGGCGGCCATGCGCTCGTGGTCCCGGCGCAGGTCGACATCCTCGGGCCGGAGGGCGCCGGCATGGGGTCCTTCTATGCGGTCGAGGAGTGCGCGGCTGCCGTCGACGAAGACACGACCATCGACCCGCGTCAGTGCCGGGATGGTCATCGCCAGCACCACCCCTGCGATGGTGGCGTGGATGCCGGATTGGAGGAACGCCAGCCAGAGAGCCACGCCCAGCACGGCATAGACGGTGAGCCGCCGAACGCCGAGCATGTTCGCGGCCACGAGCACGACCACAAGACCGGCGGCCGCCACCATCGCCACGATCGAGAGGTCGTCCGTGTAGAAGAACGTTATGACCAGCACGGCAAGGATGTCGTCGACGATGGCCAGCGCCGTCACGAAGACCTTCAGCCCGAGCGGCACCCGCCGGCCGAGGAGAGCCAGCACGCCCAGTGCGAAGGCGATGTCCGTGGCCATGGGGATGCCCCAGCCACGGCTGGCAGGGGCCCCACTGCCGGCATTGATGATCAGGTAGATCGCGGCCGGGACCACCGCCCCGCCCACGGCTGCGGCGATCGGCAATGCCGCTCGGCGAGGCGA
>JBBSMF010000012.1:0-11300 GCA_038233295.1 Candidatus Limnocylindrales bacterium
CGGCCGAGCCGTGCTCTCTCGCGAGCGGACTTGCCCTGAGACCGTGACGCTCCCCGTCCGACAGCCTCGCGATGCACGCCGCCGGCTCTCCGTGAGGCGGGCCTCCTCACGTGTCACGCGGATCCGCCTCGTGGCGGCGCTCGTGCTGCTCGCCTCGGGTGGCGCGCTCTACGGGCTGACCACGTCCCCTGTCTTCGCCCTCGATCCGGGCTCGATCGAGATCGAGGGTCTGCGCTACACCGATCCGGTGGTCGCCCGGGCGGCCCTGGAGCTCCAGCAGGGAACGCATCCCAACCTCTTCCACGTGCCTACGGCGCGCCTCGAGGCGGCCCTCATGACGGTTCCCACCGTTCGCGCCGCGAGCGTCCGGACGCGCCTGCCCGACGAGCTGCTTGTCTCGGTGCAGGAGCGGGTACCCATCCTGCGCTGGCGTCAGACAGGCGGCGAGTGGCTGGTCGACGTGGACGGTGCGGTGCTTGCGCAGGCACCCGCGGGCGAGGAACTGCCGCTCGTCGACGATCGGCGCGGCACGGCCGTATCCGCGGCGCCTGCTGCCCCGGCCGGGCCCAGGGCCTCGGTCGTGCCTGTGCCGGCCTCGGCGCCTGCGACGCTGCGGGTAACGGCCACTGAGCTGGCGCCCGGCGCGCTCATCTCGTCGCTCGACCTTGAGGTGGCCCGCGTCCTGGGAGCCGTGACGCCGGCACATCTGGCAGAGGCCGGCTCGACGCTGGCGCTGTCGGTGACGGACGCGGACGGGTGGGTGATGGAGTCGGACAGTGGCTGGCGTGCCGTCTTCGGACACTACGCGCCGGAGTCCCGGCCGCCCGGCTCGATCCAGGGTCAGCTCACCTGTCTGCGCGCTCTGCTTCTCTCCGAGAAGGCGGTCGCGGACGTCACGCTGTCCCTTTCCGACGATGGGTGCGGCACCTTTCGATCTCGACCTTCTGCCCAGCCCGCCCCCTCGGGGCGAAGTGGCCCGGCGAGTCCGTCGGCGCGCCCGTGATGCGCGAGCATGGCCGGCATCTGCCACGATGGGCGCCGTCCGTGAGGCGGCGGCAGCGGTGATCGATGGAAGGGGAGACGTGGAGCGAGAAGCGGTGCTGGTGGCCATCGATGTGGGAACCAGCAAGGTCGTGGCCCTCATCGGAGAGGTGACGCGTGATGGCGCGCTGACGATCATCGGCAAGGGCGCGCCGACGGCATCCGGTCTCAAGAAGGGCGTGGTCATCAACATCGACCAGACGGTCTCCTCCATCCGCGGCGCCATCGACAGCGCGGAACGGCTATCGGGTTACAAGCTCGAGTCGGCCTTCGTGAGCGTCGGGGGAAATCACGTGTCGAGCCAGAACTCTCGCGGTGCGGTGGCCGTCAGCGGGCCACGGCGGGAGGTCAGCCGCGAGGATGTCGATCGCGCCACGGAGGTCGCCCGCGCAGTGACCATCCCGTCCAACCGGGAGGTCCTCCATGTGCTGCCCCGCGGGTTCGTGGTCGATGGACAGGAAGGGGTCAAGGATCCCCTGGGCATGAGCGCCATCCGGCTGGAGGTGGAGACGCACATCGTGCACGCCTCCGCCACGGCCGTGCAGAACCTGACCAAGTGCGTGGGCATGGCCAACGTGCGCATCGATGAGCTGGTGGCCTCGTCCCTGGCCGCCGGCGAGGCCGTGCTGTCGGACATGGAGCGCGAGCTGGGCGTGGCCGTCGCCGACATCGGTGCCGGGACCACGGACCTGGCCCTCTTCATGGACGGTTCGCCGCTGCACACGGCGGTGCTACCCATCGGTGGCAACAACGTGACCAACGATGTGGCCATCGGCCTCAAGACCAATCTGGCCGCGGCCGAGGAGATGAAGATCCGCCACGGCACGGCCGACCCCACCGGGGTGAGCGATGAAGAAGAGGTGACGGTGGAGGTCATCGGGGAGGGCGAGGACCGCACCGCGCCTCGCAGCGAGCTGGCGAGCATCATCGAGGCACGCATGCGCGAGTTGTTCGAGAAGCTTGGCGATGAGATCGAGCGCGCCGGACACGCCGGGCGGCTGCCCGCTGGGCTCGTGCTCACGGGCGGCGCCTCCCAGCTGGCGGGAGCGGCCGGCCTCGGCCGGGAGGTACTGAAGATGCCCGTTCGCGTGGCTTCGCCGAGCGGCGTGGGCGGGCTCACCGATCACCTCCTGGAGCCCGCCTACAGCACCTCCATCGGCCTCTTGATGTGGGGCGCCCGAGTGGTCACCGAGACGGAGCCGGGACGCTACGAGTCGGCACCGGCGGGGGGTTCGCTGGGCCGTTTCCGTGACTGGATGCGGGGCCTCCTCCCGTGATCTCGGGCACTGCGTCGAGGGCGTGAACAGCCGGTTCGAAGGGACGGCGCCGGATGGTTGCGTCTATACTCGCCGCCCTGACCGGCGCCGCCTTCCGGAGCCCACCACTCCGCCCGACCCGTCCAGGACTTCCAACAATGGCTCGGATAAACCGGAGGGACGTCGATGCCGCTGCGATCTGACTCGGAGAATTTTGCACTGATCCGGGTCATCGGGGTCGGTGGTGGGGGCAGCAACGCCGTCAACCGCATGATCCGTGCCGAGCTCATGGGCGTGGAGTTCATCGCCGTCAACACGGATGCGCAAGCGCTGCTCCAGTCAGATGCCTCCCACAAGATCCGCATCGGGGACAAGCTCACCCGCGGGCTGGGCGCGGGCGGCGACCCGGGCATCGGCCAGCGCGCCGCCGAAGAGGATTCCGAGAAGATCGCCGAGGCGCTGCGCGACTCGGACATGGTCTTCATCACGGCAGGCATGGGCGGCGGCACCGGCTCCGGAGCCGCCCCGGTCATCGCCGAGGTCGCCCGGGATCTGGGCGCACTGACCATCGGCGTCGTCACCAAGCCATTCAGCTTCGAGGGCGCTCGCCGCCGGCTCAACGCCGAGAAGGCCAGCGAGCAGCTGCGCGACAAGGTCGACACGCTCATCACCATCCCCAATGACCGGCTCAAGGACGTGGTGTCCAAGGACACCTCGATCGTGGACGCGTTCCGCGTGGTGGATGACGTGCTGCGCCAGGGCGTGCAGGGCATCAGCGACCTGATCACCGTGCCGGGGCTCATCAACCTCGACTTCGCCGACGTGCGGACGATCATGAAGGACGCCGGCTCAGCGCTGATGGGCATCGGTCGCGGCAGCGGAGAGAACCGCGCCTCTGATGCTGCCCGCATGGCCATCGCCAGCCCTCTGCTCGAGACCAACATCGCGGGTGCCCAGGGGGTGCTCTTCAACATCACCGGCGGCGCCAGCCTGGGTCTGTTCGAGGTCGACGAGGCAGCGGAGATCATCAAGGAGACGACCGACCCCGAGGCCAACATCATCTTCGGCACGGTCATCGACGAGCGCATGGGCGACGACGTGATGATCACCGTCATCGCCACCGGCTTCGATGCCGCTCGCAAGCGCGAGTCGCTCCGGCCGGCCGTGGCGACCGCTCGTGACGACTCGACCGCCGTTCGGGCGGGCCGCGACAACCGGGACTTCATGCGTGAGCTGGAGCAGCAGCGAGCCGCCGCGGTCGTGCCCGGCGGGGCTGAGACGGCCACGCTGGACGGCGCGCAGCCGATGGCTGAGCCCGCCGCGCCTGCGGCCCAGCCCAGCGTCCTCGTGTCGTCGCCGGCTGGCGAGAGGTCGCCCGATGTCCGCGGTCAGAGTGGGGAGCAGCCCCGCCGCACAGCCGCTCAGCAGGAGGTCGAAGACCTCGACATCCCGGCCTTCCTGCGCCGCAACCGCTGACCGACCCGCGTGCGGCCCTCGCCGAGGCGCGCGCCGCCGTCCTTTCCCGGATAGCGGCAGCCTGCGCGCGCGCTGACCGAGACCCCGCTGACGTGACCCTGGTGGCCGTCTCCAAGGGCGTGCCCGCCAGCCGGCTGGCAGCGGCGGTAGAGCTCGGGTTGGACGTGCTGGGAGAGAACCGGGTCCAGGAGGCTGCGGACAAGGTCGCCGGGTTCCACGGCGTGACGTGGCACATGGTCGGGCATCTGCAGGGCAACAAGGTGGCCCGCGCCGTGGAGCTCTTTGCCACCGTCCAGTCGGTCGACTCCCTCGGACTTGCCCGCCGACTGGACCGTGCGGCCGCCGCTTCGGGCCGCTCCACGCGCTATCCGGTCTTCCTCCAGGTCAATATCGATGGAGATCCGGCCAAGTCGGGCTTCAGCCCGGAGGCGCTGGAGCAAGGGCTCCACTCCCTGGCGTCGCTCGAGCACTTGGAGCTGTGCGGCCTGATGACCATCGGGCGGATTTCGGATCGGGCGGCCCCAGCACAGGCCACATTCGCGCAGGTGCGCGCTCTCTCCGAGCGGTTGCGCGACCGGGACGGCCGCCTGGGAGCGGGGCTGTCGATGGGCATGAGCGACGACTTCGAGGTCGCCGTGGAGCAGGGCGCCACGGTCGTGCGCATCGGCCGGGCCCTGTTCGGGGCTCGGCCTTCGGTTCCTGTCGGACGTCCGTGAGGCGGGCACTATCGGGCGCGCGGACCTCCGGTCCCGCCAGACTCCCGTGGCAGGCGCGCTAGCGCCCGCCCGATGGGCATCTGACAGGAACACGTGTCGGCGTCCCGATATCAGCGGCGAGTGGTCAGCGCGCAGGCCCGTTCACGGGGCGACGCTGGACCCGCGAGCCAGTTCGGGTCCGTCCCCGAACCCTCGCCGGCCCGTCGACACCATCGCCCGATAGACTCGCCTGGATGCCCGAGTTCGTCGCCGTCTTCCTGCGCTTCTTCGTCATCGCACTGTGGCTCGTGGTACTGGGCCGCGTGCTGGTGAGCTGGGTCGATCCACAGTTCGGGAACCCCATCTCCCGCTTCCTGTTCGAGACCACTGAGCCGCTGCTGGCGCCGGTGCGGCGGGTGCTGCCTCAGGCCGGCATGTTCGACCTCGCACCCCTCGTCGTGCTCCTGCTGCTGGGCGTGATGATGCGCCTGGTCACAGCGCTCTGAAGTTGCGCCCGCCGTTCGAGGCGGTGACGGCGCGCTGGCCGGGCATCGCACTGGGCGTGGCGGGCCGTCGCGACGCTCGTTGACGCCCTTGGGCGCGAACGCGGATAATGGCCAGGATGCTCGCTGCGGCGGGCGTCGCTCGGGGGCGATTGGCTCAGTCGGTTAGAGCGCACGGTTCACATCCGTGAGGTCACTGGTTCGAATCCAGTATCGCCCACCATCTCCGGGCCGCCGTACGAGGGAGCACGCCCATGACCGACGAGAACGGTACCTCGCCCACGAGCCAAGGCAACGGGGCCGGGCCGCCGAACGGCGCGCAACGGCCCCTCACCACGCGCCAGGGGCATCCCGTCTACGACAACCAGAATCAGCGCACGGTCGGTGACCGCGGTCCCGCCACGCTCGAGAACTACCATTTCCTGGAGAAGATCAGCCACTTCGACCGGGAGCGCATCCCCGAACGCGTGGTCCACGCCCGTGGCTTCGTGGCGCACGGGTACCTGGAGGCATACGGCACCATCGGCGATGAGCCGGCGTCCACCTACACGCGCGCCAAGCTGCTGCAGGAGAAGGGCAAGCGCACGCCTGTCGTGATCCGCTTCTCGACGGTCATCGGAGGCCACGATTCGTCCGAGGCAGCGCGCGATCCGCGCGGCTTCGCGGTGAAGTTCAAGACCGAGGACGGCAACTGGGACCTGGTGGGCAACGACCTGATGGTCTTCTTCATCCGCGACGCCATCAAGTTCCCTGACGTCATCCACGCGCTCAAGCCCGATCCGATCACCTTCCGCCAGGAGCCCAACCGCATCTTCGACTTCATGAGTCAGACGCCCGAGTCCATGCACATGCTGACCTGGCTCTTCTCGCCGCGCGGCATCCCCAAGGACTACCGCCACATGGACGGTGCTGCGGTCAACACATACAAGCTGGTCAACGCAGCGGGCGAAGCCGTCCTGGTCAAGTTCCACTGGAAGACCAGGCAGGGCATCGAGTCGCTCACGGCGGCACAGGCAGCCGAGATCCAGGCGACCGACCTGGGCCACGCGTCCAAGGACCTCTACGAGGCCATCGAGCGCGGCGACTACCCCGAGTGGGAGTTCTGCGTGCAGATCATGTCGGATGGTGAGCACCCCGAGCTCGACTTCGATCCGCTTGACGACACCAAGATCTGGCCCGAGGACCAGTTCCCGTTGCGACCGGTCGGCCGCATGGTCCTGGACCGCAACGTGAGCGATCACCACAACGAGAACGAGCAGTCGGCCTTCGGCACCGGCGTGCTGGTCGATGGCATCGACTTCTCGGACGACAAGATGCTCATCGGCCGCACCTTCTCGTACTCGGACACGCAGCGCTACCGCGTCGGGCCCAACTACCTGCAGCTGCCCATCAACGCCCCTCTGACCGAGCCCAGCACCAACCAGCGGGGCGGCCAGATGAGCTACCACGTGGACGGCATGGGCAGCAACCCGCACGTCAACTACGAGCCTTCCATCAGTGGCGGGCTTTCCGAGGCGCAGGACATCGGTCCGGAGCATCAGCCCTGGGTGGAAGGCAAGGTCGGGCGCCAGCATCTGGCGCGCCGCAACGACTACGGTCAGGCCGGCGAGCGCTACCGCACCATGCCCGACTGGGAACGTGAGGACCTTATCCTCAACCTCACCGATGCGCTGTCTCAGTGCGATCGTCCGGTGCAGGAGGCGATGGTGCAGCACTTCCACCGCTGCGACGCCGACTTCGGGCGCCGCGTCGCGGAGGGCATCGGCTTGCCGGTGCCGCGCGAGGACGGGGCCGCCTCCGCCAACGATATCGAGCGCGAGCCCGCAGGAGCCGTCGGCGCCTAGCCATCGGGCGGCTGCCTTGATGGCAAAACGGATCGAAGCCGGCGCTCAGGGGCGGCTGATCGGATCTCCGCTGATGTCGGCCTTCGTGGCGACGGCATCCGGAGGGTGACACGATGGCCGTGGTCCTCCGGCCCACCTCCAGCGGCGACCGTCTCGACGGCATCCCGTGATACCGCCCGGCGCGAACGCCTGACCAGTCGCGCGATGAGCGAGCGGCCGCCGCCGGATCGCGGTCGCGTGTCGATGTGGGGCTCACCCGTCCTTCGGCGCCGGAGACCCTGGGCGATGGCCTCGGCCTCCGTGGCGCTGACGCCGAAACGCCGTAGCGCATAGCGCGTCATCTGCACCGCCAGCTCACGGCCGCCATGGACCGCCTGGATATTGCCCGAGACGGTCTGGAGGTGCGAGACCTCCGCGTCGCTGTGCGTCCGCACCACGAGCGAGATGCGCTCATTGGCGGCCCGCGCGCGCTCCACGATGAGGCGCGTGGCGTGCGGGTCGCTGATGGCCACGATGATCGTGCGCGCCCCGTGGATCCCGGCCTCTTCCAGAAGCTCCAGGTTGGAGGCATCCCCGTACAGGGCGGGAAGTCCCCGGTGGCGGAGCGATTCGACCTCGCGCCGGTCCTGGGTGATGACCAGGTAGCGGAAGCCGCGCCGATCCAGCGCCGACGAGATCATCCGGCCCACCCGACCGTAGCCACACAGGATGGCGTGGCCCCGCAATGGTTCCTCACCCGGACCGGGCTCCAGCAGGGCCAGGGACCCTGCGCGCCGCTCCAGCAGTCGCGCCAGATCAGGACGGCGGCGCAGCAGCGCTTCGATGGGTGTTATGGCCGCGAACAGCAACGGGTTGATGGTGATCGACAACAGTGCCCCGGCCACTACCAACTGAAAGCCCTCCATGGGCAACAGACCGAGCGTCAGGCCCAGCGAGGCCAGGATGAAGGAGAACTCACCGATCTGTGCGAGCCCGGCGGCCACGGTCAGGCCGGTCCGCAGCGGATAGCCGAAGGCCGCCACGATGACGAACTTGGTGACCCACTTCACGCCCACGATGAGACCCACCATGGCCACGATGGCCAGCGGCTGGGCCAGCAGGAACGACGGGTCGAGGAGCATCCCCACCGACACGAAGAAGAGCACCGCGAAGGCGTCGCGCAAAGGCAGCGCATCGGCCGCCGCCTGATGGCTCATATCCGACTCGGAGACCACGGCGCCGGCCAGGAAAGCGCCCAGGGCGAAGGACACGCCGAAGATGGCCGACGAGGCGAAGGCGACGCCCAGCGCCAGGGCCAGCACCGCCAGCGTGAACAGCTCACGTGAACCCTCGCGGGCCACTACGCCAAGCAGCCAGGGCACGACCCGGATCCCGAAGACGCCCATCAGGAGCGCGAAGATGCCCGCCTTGCCCAGCGCCAGCAGGACCTCGCCCAGCGGCCCGAACTGTCCCGGTGTGCCGGCCGCCGCATCACCGCCGAGCAGTGGGGCGACCGTGGGCAGGAGGATGAGGACGATGACCGTGAAGATGTCCTCCACGATGAGCCAGCCCACGGCGATGCTACCCTGCGTGGTGTCTAGCTCATTGCGTTCCATGAGCGCACGGAGCAGCACCACGGTGCTGGCCACCGAGACGGCGAGCCCCAGCACGATGCCTCCGCCCAGCCCCCAGCCCAGAGCGGTGCCCAGCAGGACGCCGAGTGCCGTCGCCACTGCCACCTGCCCGACGGCCCCGGGCACGGCGATGGAGCGCACCGCCAGCAGGTCTCTGAACGAGAAGTGGATGCCCACGCCGAACATGAGCAGGATCACGCCGATCTCAGCCAGCTCCGTGGCGATCTCCTCATCGGCCACCAGCCCCGGCGTGAAGGGACCGATGGCCATGCCCGCGATGAGGTAGCCGACGATCGCAGGCAGACGCAGACGCCGGGCGATCAGGCCGCCCATGAAGGCGGCGGTCAACCCGATAGCGATGGTCGAGATGAGGACCGGCTCGTGCGTCATGGGCGTTTCACGAGCCGAGGGGTCAGTCCTGGGCGAGGCGCCGCAGGACAGCGGGGAGGATGCCACCCTGTCGGTAGTAGTCCAGCTCGATGGGTCCGTCCAGCCGGCAGATGACCTGGACGGTCCGCTCTTCGCCGGACGCCGCGCCCTCCTCCCGGACACGCAGCGCGATCCTCTGGCGCGGCTGGATGCCCTCAGCCAGGCCCCCGATGTCGTAGGTCTCGCGGCCGGTCAGCCCCAGGCTCGCGGCATCCTCGCCGGGCAGGAACTGGAGCGGCAGCACGCCCATACCCACCAGGTTCGAGCGATGGATCCGCTCGTAGGAGACGGCCAGGACGGCACGCACGCCCAGCAGCGTGGTGCCCTTGGCCGCCCAATCGCGCGAGCTGCCGCTGCCGTACTCAGCGCCGGCGATGAGCAACAGTGGCACTTCCTCGGCGGCGTAGCGCATGGCCGCGTCGTAGAGGAACATCACCTCGCCGCTGGGCTGGTGGGCGGTGTACGGCCCCTCCTTGTCCGTCAACGCATTCCGCAGGCGGATGTTGCCGAACGTGCCACGCATCATCACCTCGTGGTGGCCGCGGCGGGCGCCGTATGAGTTGAACTCGAGCGGGCCCACGCCCTGCTCCTGGAGCCACTGGCCAGCCGGGCTCCAGGCCGGGATGGAGCCGGCGGGAGAGATGTGATCCGTGGTCACCGAGTCTCCCAGCAGGGCCAGCACGCGAGCACCCTTGATATCGCGGACCGGTGCCGGTTCGGCCGTGAGGCCTTCGAAGAAGGGCGGCCGCGCCACATAGGTCGACTCTGGATCCCAGGCGTATCGGTCTCCACGCGGCACGGGCCGCGCGCGCCAGCGTTCGTCACCCTCGAAGACGCTGGCATAGGTCCGCCGGAACAGCTCCGGTGAGACCGCCTCGCCGATGGTCCGTTTGATCTCCTCTGCCCCCGGCCACAGCTCGGAGAGGAAGACTGGGCCGTCGCGCCCTTGGCCGATGGGCTCCGTAGACAGGTCGATGTCCACCCGCCCGGCCAGCGCGAAGGCCACCACGAGCGGCGGCGAGGCGAGGTAGCTGGCTCGTGCCAGGGGATGGATGCGCCCTTCGAAGTTGCGGTTGCCCGAGAGCACGGCGGCGACCACCAGCTCGTGCTCCTCCACCGCGGCGGCGACCGGTTCGTCCAGCGGGCCGCTGTTGCCGATGCAGGTGGTGCAGCCGTAGCCCACCAGGCCGAAGCCGAGCGCCTCAAGTGGCTCCATCAGCCCGGCCGCGCCCAGATACTCGGTGACCACGCGCGAGCCGGGGGCCAGGCTGGTCTTGACCGCCGGGTGGACCGCCAGGCCCCGCTCGAGCGCGTTCCGGGCGAGAAGCCCCGCACCGACCATGACCGTGGGATTGGAGGTGTTGGTGCACGAGGTGATGGCGGCGATGACCACTGACCCCGTGCGCAGCTTGTGGCGCGTGCCGCTGTGCTCGATCTCCACGGCGCGGTAGTGGTCGGGCATCTGCAAGTCCGCGGGCGCCGCCCTCTCCGCCGCGTGCGCCGCGTCCGCGGCCGCCTCCGAGGCGACTTCGTCAGCGCTCTGTGCGAAGGCCGGCGCGTCGCTGGCCGGGAACGACTCCTCGGAGGCGGCCTCGACCACCGACTCATGGGCCTCCTCGTGTGCCTCGCCGGCATCGGCCGCGGCGGCCGGCCCGCGGCCGTGATCATGCAGGCCGGCGGGGAAGGCGTTGCGGAAGCTGGACCTCATGTCGGACAGCAGCACGCGGTCCTGTGGCCGCCGGGGACCGGCCAGGCTGGGCTCCACGCCCGAGAGATCGAGCTCCAGGGAGACGTCGAAGTCCGGCCCGGCGCCCGGCTCTCGCCATAGTCCCTGCTCCTTGGTGTAGGCCTCCACGAGCGACACCAGCTCCTCATCGCGGCCGGTCAGACGGAGGTACGCCAGCGTCTCGTCGTCGACCGGGAAGAGCGTCGCCGTGGCGCCGAACTCGGGCGACATGTTGGCGATGGTGGCTCGGTCGGCCACGGTGAGGTCGGACAGGCCGTCGCCGGCGAACTCCACGAAGGAGCCCACCACGCCCTGCTTGCGCAGCATCTCCGTGACGACAAGCACCAGGTCCGTAGCGGTGCTGCCGGTCGGCAAAGAGCCGATGAGGCGGATGCCCACCACGTGCGGCAGGGGCTGGTAGAGCGGCTGGCCCAGCAGGACGGCCTCGGCCTCGATGCCACCCACGCCGTAGCCCAGCACACCGAGGCCGTTGATCATCGTGGTGTGGGAGTCGGTGCCCACAAGCGTGTCGGGAAAGGCCACCTCGCCGTCCCCGTCGTCGCGGACCTGGACGACGCGGGCCAGGAACTCCAGGTTGACCTGGTGGACGATGCCGGTGCCGGGCGGCACCACGCGCAGGTCGGAGAAAGCGGTCTGGGCCCAGCGCAGCAACTGATAGCGCTCCCCGTTGCGCTCGTACTCCCGGTCGACGTTGAA
>JBBSMF010000013.1:0-11250 GCA_038233295.1 Candidatus Limnocylindrales bacterium
ACGAGCAGCGCGACCAGCGCCTGCCGCCGTGGCCCGTCGCCGCGAGATCCTAGTGGAGCGGAGCGCGGCCGCGTTGCGCGAGTCCCCGCCGCGCGAGTCCCCGCGGCGCGATTCCCCGCCGCGCGAGACCTCGCCGCCGCGCGACGGTGCCGCGGACGACGTCGGGGTCTCCTCACGGTGACCGCAGCCTGGCGGCCGCAGGTCGCGGCCAGCATCCTGACCGCCGACTTCGGGCACCTTGACCGTGTCGTGCGCAAGCTGGAGCGGGCTGGCGTCGATCGCCTTCACCTCGATGTCATGGACGGCCACTTCGTGCCCAACCTGACGTTCGGCGCGGATATCGTGGGGGCGTTCCGGCGGTTGACGACACTGCCGCTCGACGTGCATCTGATGATCTCCGAGCCGTCCCGCTATGTGCCGCGCTTCCTGGAGGCCGAGCCGGACACCATCACCTTCCACGTCGAGGTCGAGGAGAGCGACGATCAGAAGAGCGAGACGCTCTCGGCCATCCGGGCGGCCGGCCGTGGAGCGGGACTGGCGATCAGTCCAGGCACGCCCATCGATTCAGTGCAGCCCTACCTTCCGCTCCTGGACGCGGTCATGGTCATGACCGTGGAGCCGGGCTTCGGCGGGCAACGCTTCATCGCTGAGGCCGCACCCAAGATCGGTCCTGCTCGCGAGTGGCTGGTCCCCACGGCGGGCCTGGTCCACGTCGACGGGGGCGTGAACAGGGAGACGGCTGGACTCTGCGGCCACTATGGGGCTGACGTGTACATCGTCGGATCGGCCCTGTTCCAGCGCGGTCAGGACGCGGCCGACGAGGTCCGGCTCGTGCGCGACGGCGCTCGTGCGGCGCGCCTCCTGGCAGAGCATTCGGTGGCCGACGAGCTCGACGACGGCCAGCCCGTGGCCTTCGGCCGCACGGCCGGCTGAGCAGCTCGGAGTGCGGCTGCTCCTGCAACGCGTCTCCCGTGCGGAAGTCCGGGTGGAGGGCCGAACGGTGGCGGGGATCGGTCCGGGACTGGTCGTGCTGGTCGGTGTCGCGCCCGAAGACACCGAGGCGGTCGCTGTAGCCTTGGCCGGCAAGGCGGTCGATCTGCGCATCTTCCGCGACGAGGCTGGGCTGACCAACCGGTCGCTGCTGGACGTGGCTGGCGAGCTGCTGGCGGTCAGCCAGTTCACGCTGTTCGGTGACACGCGCCGCGGGCGACGCCCATCGTTCATCGGCGCCGCGCCTCCCGCCCTGGGAGCGGAGCTCTACGAGCGTTTCGCAGCGGCGGTGGAGGCGCGCGGAGTAACCGTCGCGCGCGGTGTCTTCGGCGCCGAGATGCAGGTCGAGCTGATCAACGACGGCCCCATGACGATCTGGCTCGACTCCGCCGCGGAGTGAGGGTGACCTTGGACGGGCCTCGCCAGCTGAGCCGTTCGGGCGATCAGGACGTCTTGCGAGCCGTGCGACGGCAGCGCGTGCAGGCCACCACGGTGACCATGCGATCCCCCCGCGCGATCTGCAGCGGATGCAGGTTGGGCTTGTAACGGCGGTGGGCGCGGACGCGGTTCATCCCGCTCGATTGGGGGTTGAAGCCACCCATCGAGATCTTGCCGCAGATGGCGCAGGAACGGGCCATGGGTAAGCAGGTCCTCGAATCAAAAGTGCGCGGCGAATCGTCGCGCGAGCCTCGTACTATAGCATCCACCCCGATGGCATCACCTTCCGTACCCAGCCGCGCGCTGGCCACGGCCCGCGGCGGATCGGCCATCCTGAGCGCGCTACGCGTTGCCGCGGCGAATCTGGAGGCGCATGTCGAGGAGGTCGATGCGCTCAACGTGTTCCCCGTGCCGGACGGCGATACCGGCACGAACATGCTGGCAACCGTACGTTCCGCGTTGGGCGAAGCAGACGGGGTCCCGCCGGAAGAACGCACGCTCGCGCGTGTGGCCACGGCCATCAGCTTCGGCGCGCTCATGGGGGCCCGTGGGAACAGTGGCCTCATCCTCTCGCAGATCCTTCGCGGCATGGTCGAGATCGGTCGGGAGCGACGCATGATAAACGGTCTTGACCTGGCCTTCGGACTGCGGCGTGGCAGCGAGACGGCTTATGCGGCGATAGCCGAGCCGGTCGAGGGCACCATCCTGACGGTCATCCGCGAGACGGCCGATGCGGCCGTTGAGGCGGCCGAACAGGACCAATCCCTGGAGTCCGTCTTAGAGGCAGCCGTCAAGGCGGCGCAGCTATCCGTGGCGCGCACCCCGATGCTGCTGCCCATCCTGCGCGAGGCGGGCGTCGTGGACTCGGGCGGACAGGGCCTGTACCGCCTCCTGGAGGGCGCGCTGGCGGCGATGCGCGGTGACACCGTGGCGAACCGGATCCTGTCACGGGCGGGGGCCCGGGCACCGCTGGCGAGCCACGGCGACGATGACGGATGGGGCTACGAGACGATGTTCGTGGTCTCGACCGGCGGTGCGCCCCTGGACCTGAGCGCCATGCGCGTGAAGTTGGAGAGCATCGGCGACTCGGTCCTCGTGGCGGGCGATCCGAGCGCGGCCAAGGTGCACGTCCACAACGATCGCCCTGATCACGTCATCGCCTACGGCCTCTCGCTGGGCCGGCTCTCGAGGATCACCGTGGAGAACCTCGACGACCAGGCGCTCGACGTCGCGGAGGCGCGGGCGCGAGCCTTCACGGGAGTGCCGGACCGTGTCGATGGGCGGGGCACGGCGGAGCGGGCCACCGCCGTGGTCGCCGCCGCGAAAAGTGCGACTGCCACGTCGGTGAGCCAGGATGGCCTCCCTGAGGGCGGCCCCGCGGCGGTCACCGGTCCGGCCGTCGTGGTCGTGGCGGCCGGCGAGGGGCTGGCGCGTGCCATGCAGAGCACCGGTGCGCGGGGTGTGGTCCGCGGCGGGCAGGCAGCCAACCCTTCGGCGGGCGAGCTGGTGGCCGCGATACGGGCCACGGGGGCTGTCGAGATCCTGATCCTGCCCAACCATCCGAGCATCCGGCTGGCCGCCGAGCAGGCCGCGATGTTGGTCCCCGACCTGGTCGTCGAGGTGGTTCCCACGCGCACTGGCCCCGAAGGTATCGCGGCGATGCTGGCCTTCGACCCGCGGCGGAGCGCCGCCGAGAATGCCGGGTCGATGCTCGCCGCAGCTCGCGCCGTTCGGACCCTGGCCGTGACTCGAGCGGTCCGCGATGCACGCTGCGGCGGTCGCCGGGTGCGTCGGGGGCAGACCATCGTGCTCGACGCGGATGATGGCTTGGTGGCGGCCGATCCCGACCGGCTGAGTGCTGCGCTGGCCGGCGTGGCGTCGCTCGCACCGGGCTTCGAGCTGCTCACCCTGTACTACGGCGAGGACGCTGACCTGGCCGAGGCCGAGTCGCTGGCGCAGCGCCTGGCCGAGTCGATCCCCGGCATCGAGGTGGAGATCCTGCATGGTGGCCAGCCGCACTACAGCTATCTGATCGCCGCCGAGTAGCGTGGCCCGCACATCCGCTGCCCTCGCGACGGGGCCGTCATCTCGCGCCGGACTTGACACGGCGCTCGGTCCCAGCGGGCTGCCCGGCGCGTCCGTGCTCCGCCGGGTGGGTCCGAAGCTCGGCCTGCACACCGTCCGTGACCTTCTGTTCCACCTGCCGCGGCGGTACGACGACCTGCGTGAGGTGCGTACCGCGGCGGGGCTCGCGGCGCTAGAGGAGGGGACCGTCGTCACCGCTCGGCTGCAGGTCGTGGCACTGCGGGTGGAGCAGACCTTCCGGCGTCGCGTACAGCGCACCGTGGCCCTCCTGCGCGACGAGACGGGCGAGGTCGAGGCGACCTGGTTCGGACGCCGCTTCATCGAGCGACGGCTCAAGGAGGGTCAGTGGATGGTGCTGAGTGGTCGCATCAGGCAACGCGGCTTCACCGTCAGCTTGGATGACCCCGACTTCCAACCTGACGATGGCTCGACCCTTCTGCACGTCGGCCGCATCGTGCCGGTCTACCGGCTTTCTGCCGGGCTCTCGGCCCGGACATTACGGGCAGCCATTCGTGGCGCCCTTGATGGGTATGGACCGTACCCCGAGTATCTCGGGTCGCTGGCCGGCAGCCGCGGCCTCATGAGCATCGACGAAGCGGTCGAGGCAGCGCACTTTCCCCAGGGCTTCCAGCAGCGCGACCGCGCCCTGGAACGGCTGGCCTTCGATGAGCTGTTGGCGCTGCAGGTGGGCATGGTCTCGCGTCAGCGGCAACGGCAGCGCGCGCGGATCATGGCCATCGATGTCTCCCAGGCCCGCCTGGACGAGGCCGTGCGGCGCATGGAGGGAGTCATCGACGCTGCCATCAGCCAGCGCCGTCCGCCAGCTTCGGCGCCTGGCGATGGCCCGGTGAGGATCGACGACGACGTAGCCGAAGCGATCCGGCTCACGGGAGACCAGCGGTCCGCGGTCGATGCGGTCCGCGCCGATCTCGCCTCGGACCGACCCATGCTGCGACTCCTCCAGGGGGACGTCGGCTCGGGAAAGACAGCGGTCGCAGCGCTGGCCCTTGCCTTCGTGGCCGATGCTGGCGGCCAGGGGGCCCTTCTGGCACCGACCGACCTGCTGGCCCGTCAGCATGCCGCCACGCTCGCCGGCCTGCTGGAGCCGCTGGGACACGGCGTCACGCTGCTGTCCGGCTCCATGCCGGCGGCACAGCGGCGAGAGGCCTTGGAGCTGGCCCGGGCGCCCCTCGCGACCACCACTGCCGGGATCACCCTGGGGCGTGTCGTGGTGGGCACCCATGCCCTGGTGCAGGAGAAGGTGTCCTTCGCTGACCTGCGTCTGGCGGTGGTGGACGAGCAGCACCGCTTCGGCGTCGCAGAACGCGAGGCTTTGTCAGCCAAGGGCACCTCACCTCATGTGCTGCTCATGACCGCCACACCCATCCCCCGAACGCTCGGCCAGATCCTCCACGCGGACCTGGATGTCTCCGACCTGCGCGCCAGCCCGCTCGGCAGGCAGCGCATCATCACCGGTGTCCGTCGTCCCGAGGAGCTGCTTCGTGTCGGGGCTCGGCCGGGGGCGCTGCCGCTTCTGGCCGGTCAGGTCGCCGCCGGACACCGCGCCTTCGTGATCGTGCCGCTGGTGGAGGAGACCGAGGAGAGCGAGGCGACCAGCGTCGAGGGCGCCGCTCGCCTCCTGCGCGAGGCCTGGTCTGAAGCGACCGATCTGGCGGGTGTGCCCGATACTCCGCTGCGGCTGGAGATCGTGCATGGCCAGATGAAGGCCGCTGAGCGGGATGCCCGCATGGAGCGCTTCCGCTCCGGCGCCACGAGCGTGCTGGTGGGCACCACGGTGCTGGAGGTGGGCGTGGATGTGCCAGAGGCCACCGTCATGCTCGTCCTTGACGCGGATCGCTTCGGCATCTCGCAGCTCCACCAGTTGCGCGGGCGCGCCGGTCGGGGTGAGGCCCAGGCGTACTGCATCCTCGTCTCGGCGCTCTACCCGTCGCGCGGGACGCGCGATGAACTCCTTACGGACGATCAACGGATCGTCCGTGCGCGACTCGATGCCCTGAGCGAGCACCACGATGGGTTCGTGCTGGCGGAGCTCGACTTCACGCTTCGCCGGGAGGGTGAGCTGCTGGGTTTGCAGCAGAGCGGCCTGCCGCCGCTGCGCGTGGCGTCGCTCTCCGAGCCCAGCCATCGAGAGCTCTCGCTGCGTGCCCGGGATGTGGCGGAAGGCCTCGTCGATGCTGAGGGCCGGCTTACCGCGGATCAGGCGGCGCTGGCGGCTGAGCTGGCCCGCGGCTGGCTGTACCGCGTGGGTGCCGGCGACGTGCTGAGCGGCCAGGAGGATGATCTCTCGGACGGCATCAAGCGTGGCTGACGCGGGTCGCGTCGTGACCGGCAGCGCCAAGGGCGTCCGCCTGCTGGCCCCGGGTCCCGGCACCAGGCCCCTCTCCGACCGCCTCAAACAGGCGCTCTTCGCCTCTCTGGAGGTGGCCCTGGCACCCGCTTGGCCGGTCGCCTTTCTGGATCTGTACGCGGGCAGCGGGGCGGGCGGCATCGAGGCCCTCAGCCGTGGGGCTCCTCGGGCCGTCTTCGTGGAACGCGATCAGGGCGCCGCCCGGGTCATCGCCGACAATCTGCGGCGGTCCGGCCTGCCTGGCGGCACCATCGTCCGGCGTGATGTCCTGACCGTCCTGAGCGAGGGCTCCGATCCGCTGGGCGGGCCTTTCGGGGCGATCCTGGTGGACCCGCCCTACGCTGACCGGCACGCCCTGCTGGGGACGCTGGCACGACTGGGCGATCGACGGCTCGGCTGGGTCACCGGTGATGCGCTCGTGGTGGCCAAGCACTTCTGGCGCGACGGCCCCCCCGATCGGGTGGACCGGCTCGTGCTGGAGCGCCGGCGGCGCTTCGGAGAGTCCGGTCTCTCCTACTATCGGCTCGACACATCGCTGGAGGCACCCGTCCCGTCATGACTACGGCCGTCTATCCCGGCTCGTTCGACCCGGTCACGCTCGGCCACCTCGACGTCATGGTGCGAGCGGCGGGCGCCTTCGACCGACTCGTCGTGGCCGTGCTCGTGAACCCGCGCAAGTCGGTCACGGCCGATGCGCAGGACCGCGCCGCCGAGATCCGCGCCGTCGCGGCGGAGAGCGCGCCGGGAGTGGCCGAAAGGGTGGAAGTCGTGACCTTCGACGGGCTGACGGTCGATCTGGCTGGTCGTCTCGGGGCCAGCTTCATCGTTCGCGGACTGCGCGCCGTGAGCGATTTCGAGTCGGAGATGCAGATGGCGCACACCAACCGCAAACTTCGTCCGGCCATCGACACGGTGTTCTTCATGACCTCCCTGGAGCACGCCTATCTGAGCTCCAGCCTGGTGCGCGAGATCGCCGCCTTCGGCGGGGACGTGAGCGGGATGGTGCCCCCCGCTGTCGCCCGACGGCTCGGCCGGGATACAATCACTCGCTGACCCCCGGAATGGAGACCGCTCCCATCGACATCATCTTCCTCGTCGAGCGTCTCGAAGCCCTTCTCGCGAACGGCCGACGAATGCCCATGACCAACAGCGTGTATGTGGATCAGGTGGTGGCACTCGATCTCATCGACCAGCTGCGCGTCGCTGTGCCCGAAGAGGTGCGCCAGGCCAAGCGCGTGAACGAAGAGACGAGTCGCCTCGTCGAGCGCGCCCAGGAAGAGGCCGAGCGCATCCTGGCCCGGGCGCAGGAGCAGGCCGCCTTCCTCATCGAGGAGCGCGAGCTCACCCGCGCCGCGGAGGCCCGATCGCGAGAGATCATCGCGGGCGGTGAGTCGGAGGCCGATGAGATCCGCCGTGGCGCCGACCAGTACGCCGCTGAGGTGCTCATACGGCTCGAGGGCGAGTGCATCAAGGCGCTCCAGAGCATCAAGCAGGGCCTGGCCCTGCTTGATGAACGGTATCCGTCGAGCGTTGACGGCTCGCAGGCTGAGGGCGCCGGTGGACTTTCTAACCACGAGCAGAAGAGCCATGCTCAGCTATAACGTGGCGGGCCTTCTGCGTTCCGTACCGGGCACCTCGCGCACCTATCCCGTGGACATCGCGGGCCTGCCCATCGCCGAGGATCTGGAGCTGGCCGCGCCCATAGAAGGCGAGGTGAAGCTGTCCCGCACCAGCCGCTCCATCCTCGCCCAGGGCCGGATGCACACCTTCGTCGCGGAACGGTGCAGCCGCTGCCTCATCCCCGTCGCCGCGCCGATCAGCGTGGAGATCGACGAGGAGGCACTGCCGCTCATGGACATCGACTCGGGCCAGCCGCTGGATATGTCCGGCGAACCGGACGTCTTGCGGCTCGACGAGCACCATGAGCTGGACCTGGCCTCAGCGGTGCGCGACGCGATCTCGCTCGCGGAGCCCATCGCGCCGCTCTGCCGGCCGGATTGTCGCGGGCTCTGTCTCATCTGTGGAGCGGACCAGAATCAGGATGCGGCTCACGGCCACCCAGAGGATGACCTCGACCCGCGCTTGGCTGGCCTGGCCGCGCTGCGGGACAAGCTCGAGCGGTAGACCGACTCCTCCGCCGCCGAAACCACCGACCCGCCCTCACCGACAGACACCACCGAAGGGAGCACCGCAAGCACCATGGGAGTCCCCAAGCGACGCGTATCGCACGCCCGAAAGGGCGATCGACGTGCCCACCTGGCCATCTCGGCGCCGCAACTGGAGGAGTGCCCGCACTGCCACCAGATGAAGCGCAGCCACCACGCATGCCCCGCCTGCGGCTGGTACGCGGGGCGTGAGGCCGTGCGCATCCGTCAGGCTCGCCCCGCCGATACCGGCCGGTCCTGACCTGATCGGGCCCGGCGGCCGGGCTGACCCGAGGTCGGTCGATCGATGCATCTGAGCAGCCTGCCGTCTCGCCCGGGGGCGGGGTCTGGCGGGCGTGTGCGCGTGGCGGTCGACGCCATGGGCGGTGATCATGGGCCGGAGGAGATAGTCCGCGGCGCCATGGCCTGGGCCGTCGACCATCCGGAGGTGGACCTCCTGCTGGTGGGCGACGAGAGCCGGCTGCGTCCGCATCTTGACGGTGGCCTGCCGTCTCACGTGCGCCTGGTGCAGGCCTCCGAGTCCGTGGCCATGGAGGAGCACCCGGCGGCGGCGGTGCGGCGGAAACGAGATGCGAGCATCAATGTGGCTATGCGCCTGGTCCGCTCCGGGGAGGCCGATGCGGTGGTCACGGCCGGCCACACGGGGGCCGGCGTAGCCTCGGCCATCCTGCACCTGGGCCGGCTGCGAGGCGTCGATCGACCTGCCCTCGCCGTCCAGATGGTCACCGACCGCGGGCCATTCGTCTTCCTTGACATCGGAGCCACCACCGATTCGAGCGGCCTGAACCTGGCCCAGTACGCTCGTATGGGAGCCATCTACAGCGCTCAGGTGCTGGGCGTCCCCGACCCGAGTGTGGCCCTTCTTTCCATCGGTGAGGAGGGTGGCAAGGGTGAGGCGCGTGTCCAGGAGGCAACCGCGCTCCTGGCCGCTACGGACCTGCGTTTCATCGGCAACGTGGAGGGCAAGGACCTACCCCACCACCCGGCGGACGTCGTGGTATGTGACGCCTCTGTGGGCAATGTGACCATCAAGTTCTTCGAGGGCGTCAGCGGCTTCATCTTCGACATGCTGAGGGGCGAGTTCCGTCGTTGGCCGCTGGGACCGATCGGGTATCTCTTCATGCGCCCCGGCCTCCGTCGGATGCGCGCGCGTTTCGACTACGAGCGGCTCGGTGGCGCTCCTCTCCTCGGCGTCAACGGCACGGTGCTCATCACTCACGGGCGCGCGCGGCGCCGGATGATCGGCTTCGCCGTTGAGGCGGGGGCGGCTGCCGCACGGGCGCGTGTCCCGGAGCGGATCGCTGGCGCCCTGGCACCGCTGGAGGCATCGACGGCGTCCCCACTCGCGCCGCCCGCCGATGGTCCGGCGCCAGAGCCGACCGCGAGGGCGGAGGCGCCGGCGCCATGACTCCGGGCAGCTCCACGGTATCGGTCGATGGTGCCCGAGCCTGAACGCGCGGAGTCCGGCGCCGCTGGGCCACAGGCAGCCCCGGATGGGCATCGGGCCGAGCGCGAGGGTCGTCGTCTGGCCCTGAGCGCCGTGTTCGAGGCGGACTTCGGTCAGCGCACCGCGAGGCGCGTCCTGGAGCGGCGTCTCGAGGAGGAGGGGACCGTAGCGGCGGCCGCGCTCCACGCGCGCCGCCTGGTGGAAGCCGTGATGCGCTACCGCGACTCGATCGACGCCCGGATCGAGCTGGCAGCCCCGCTCTTTCCGGTCGTGGGAATGGCTCGGATCGACCGCGCATTGTTGCGTTCGGCGCTGGGTGAACTGCTACACTGCCCGACGACGCCGGCCCGGGTGGCGATCTCGGAATGGGTCGAACTCGCTCGGACCTACAGTGGCGAACCGGCTCGGCGCCTCATCAATGGCGTCCTTGGGCGTGTCGCGGAAGGCGGGACCGGGCAACAAAGCCCGATGGCGGGGCAACGATCCCGCCGACCGTGAAACAACAGGGCGCAGGACCGCCCCGACAGGAGGAAGCATCGGTGACGGTTTCGACCTATGACCGCCTCAAGAAGATCGTGGTCGAGCAACTCGGCGTGGATGAGGAGGAGGTCAAGCCAGCATCCTCCTTCGTGGACGATCTCAATGCGGACTCCCTCGACCTCGTAGAGCTCATCATGAGCTTGGAAGAAGAGTTCGGGACTGAGATCTCTGATGAGGACGCGGAGAAGATACGCACCGTGCAGGACGCGGTCGATTACATCGAAGAGCACGCCAGCCCGGCTTAGCACCGAGCATGGCGTCGCCTGCGTCGGCGCTGGCGACGCGCCTGGGCCTCGCCTTCCGCGATCCGATCCTGCTCCAGCAGGCGCTCACCCACTCGAGCTTCGTGAACGAGCATCCGGAGTCGACGCTCCCCTCGAACGAACGGCTGGAGTTCCTGGGCGACGCCGTCGTGTCGCTGGTGTTCTCCGAGGCGCTCTGGATCGCTCATCCTGACGAACCGGAGGGCAGCCTGACTACGCGGCGCGCGACCATCGTGTCGACCCTTGGTCTGGCGCGGATCGCTGAGCGCCTCGACCTCGGCTCTGCGCTCCAGATGGGCCAGGGCGCGGAGCGGTCGGGCGAACGCCAGCGTGGCTCCGTCCTGGCCGCGTCACTGGAGGCACTGGTGGCGGCCATCTACCTCGATCAGGGGCTCGATGCAGTGCGCGCCCGCCTGTACGAGTGGGCTGCCCCTGAGCTCGACGTGCCGAGGGGGTCGCCGTCTCCCAAGCCCGCCAAGAGCCGGCTCCAGGAACTCTCCTTCGCCTCCACCGGCAAGGCGCCGGTGTATTCGCTGGTCAGCGCCGAGGGGCCCGATCACTCCAAGCACTACGTGGTAGAGGTGAGCGTGGCCGGCCAGCACCTGGGTCGCGGCGAGGGCCGCAGCCGGCGTGACGCGGAGACCGAAGCTGCCCGTGCCGCGCTCGAGCTGTTGCCCCCGGCTGGCTCGTGACCTCGGCTGACCGAGCCAAGCGGGAGTCCCTCCGCTGAGCACGGCGCGTCTCCGTGGCCTGCGCATGGTGGGCTTCAAGTCGTTCGCCGAGCGCACTAACGTCGAGTTCGGGGGCGGCATCAGTGCCATCGTCGGTCCCAACGGCTCGGGCAAGAGCAACCTCGCCGACGCCCTGCGCTGGGCGCTTGGTGAGCAAGGTCGCTCGCTGCGGACCCGGCGTGCCGAGGATGTGATCTTCGCCGGTTCCTCGTCGCGCCGGGCC
>JBBSMF010000014.1:0-11096 GCA_038233295.1 Candidatus Limnocylindrales bacterium
AGATCGGCCAGCAACTGGGCTATATGGCGGCGGCCGGCGTGGGCAGCGGCAACTTCGTGGCCCTCATCCTGATCGGCCTGGCCTTCTCTCACCGCCAGGGCACGGCGCGCGTCATCGAGCGACTATCCCGCGGGCGGATCCATACTCCTCGCGAGGACGATTACACCGTGGAGACGGGCCGCCGCTGAAGGCGGGTCGCCAGCGGCAGGGTCGCAGCCCAGGGTAGACACGACCGTCTATCATCCGGCCAGGAGCGGTCCTGTGATCGGGGTTCCCGGGCCCGGAGCGCTCTGGAGGAGGAACGACAGATGACTACCCGATATGGGGTCGTTCTCATGGTCGCGCTGCTCGCCTTCGCAGCGTGCGCAGGAACAGGCACCGCCACACCGGCGGCACCGGCGGCAGGAACACCGCCGGTGGCATCCGAGCCGGGCGGCCCGGCGACGGACGCACCATCCGCAGCGCCCACCAACGCAGCCTCAGAAGCTCCCACTGAAGGAGCTTCTGAAGCGCCCACCGATGGAGCCACCGGCGAGCCATCGGCCTTCGACTGTGGCCCGGGCTCCGGCGATCTGACACTGGCCGGCTTCTCCGCAGGCAACGTCGAGGAAGGGATCCTGCGGGATGTCCTGGACTCCTTCGAGGAGGCTTGCCCGAACTACACCGTCCAGTTCGAGGTCATCGCGGGCGAGTACGGGCCGGTGATGCTCACCCGGCTTGGCTCCGGCGACGCGCCCGATCTCTTCTACGTCCAGCAGGGCTATTCCCAGGATTGGATCGCCCAGGGCATCCTTCAGCCTCTCGACGACCGGATCGATGCGTCGGGCTTCGACCTGAGCGCGTTCTACGAAGGCTACCTGGCTCCTTTCCAGCAGGATGGCCAGACGTACGGCATCCCCAAAGACTCCAGCGTGCTCGGCATGCAGACGAACGACGAGATGCTGGCCAGCGCCGAAGTCGAGATCCCGACCACGATCGAGGAGCTCGAGGCGGCCGCCGCTGCGCTCAAGGAGAGCGGCGTCGAGACGCCGATGTGCTTCGCGGCCGAGTATGCCCGCGCTGGCGCGCTGATCCATGCCTTCGGGGGCGGCATGCTGACGGAAGATCGCTCCGCATCTCTCATCGACTCCCCCGAGTCGCGGGCGGCGCTCGATTGGTATCTCCAAGCCTACCAGGACGGCCTGGCCCAAAATCCCCCCCAGATGGGCGTGGACTGGTGCGGCCAGGCGATCGGTGAGGAGCGAGTAGCCATCGCCTTCGAGGGCAATTGGGTGGGACCGGCCATGTCCACGACCTACCCGGACGTGGCCTACACGGTATCAGCCATCCCGTCGGGAGCGGAGCAGGCGACCCTGTCGTTCACGGCTGCCTACGCCTACAGTCCGGACTCGCCAAACCCCGACGGGTCATGGGCGCTGCTCTCATACCTGACCAGCCAGCAGGGCATGCAGGAATGGACCAACGGCGGCCTCGTGCTGCCCTCACGCAGTGACGTCGAGGTGCAGGACGAGACGCTCCAGAACTACGCGCCGTTCGCGGAGTTCGCCTACGCCGGCGAGGGCCTCCTCCCCGGCTGGTCGCAGATCCAGGACGCCTTCAATGGTGCCTTGCGGAATGCGGCTGACGGCAACGGCACGACCGACGACATCGTCAACGCGACTGTGCCGGCGATCGAGGCGGCATTGGCTCAGTAGGTCCCTGCCATCCGAGGGGCGGCCTCCGGGCCGTCCCTCGGTGATGAACCAGCCAGGGGCGGGAGGAGGGCGAAGCGGATGGCAGGAGGCGGGACCCGTCGTCAGAGCTGGGTCATTCGCTACGGAAGCGGTCGCGAGATATTCGCCGGCTACGCGCTGATCGCCATCCCGCTGGTCCTCTTCCTGGTCCTCAATATCGGATCGATCCTCTTCGCACTCGTCATAAGCGGCTTTGAATGGCAGATCCGAGGCGGAGCCCAGGAGTTCCTGGGTCTCGCGAACTACGAACGCCTGCTATCGGACCGTACGTTCCACAAGGCCATCTACAACGTGGTGACCTACACGCTGTGGGTCGTCCCGCTTCAGATGGCCCTGGGTCTGCTCCTTGCCGTCATCGTGAATGCCAAGATCCGTGGTCAGACCTTCTTCCGCGCCGCCTTCTACTTTCCGGCCATCGCCAGCTCGGCAGCGATCACGGTGCTCTTCATCTTCATCATGCAGCCCGAAGGCCTCTTCAACGGCCTTCGAGCCGCACTGGGCCTGAACCCGCTATTCGAGGCGCTGGGGTTCGGTCCTCGTCACAGCTGGCTGGCCACTGCCAGCACCGCGCTGGGATCGATCATGGCGCTTAACATCTGGACGACCTCGGGGACGATGATGCTCTTCTATCTGGCCTCACTCCAGACCATCAGCCGTGAGGTCTACGAAGCAGCCAGGATCGATGGCGCGAACGCTTGGCACACCTTCTGGCGGATCACCTTCCCCCTGCTCAAGCCAGGGCACTTCTTCGTGGCCACGGTCTCGGTCATCGGCGCGCTGCAACTCTTCGACCAGGCCTATATCGGCGGCGGATCGAATGGTGACCCGAACTTCTCGCTGATGTCGATAGTGCTGTATCTCTACAACGCGGCCTTCAGGCAGGTCAACCTGGACTATGCGGCTGCGGTGGGCATCGTTCTTTTCATGATCGTCTTCGGCGCGACGCTGATCCAGCGCCAGCTCTTCGGCCGCTCGCCGGCATGGTAAGGAGGCCACCATGACACGGACCCGGGCCGCGCCGTTGCGGCCGGATAGCTCGGTCGAGGTCGCGCCGGTGGGCGACCGCGGGCGTCGCCTGCGTCGCGCGATCGGTTACGCCTTCCTCATAGGCTATGCCCTGCTGATGTTCGTGCCCTTTGCCTGGACGATCGTCACTTCGTTCAAGACGCAACCCGACTCGGTGCGCATGACCCTGATCCCCGACCCGATCACGCTTGAGGGCTGGCAACGAGCCTTCACGGAGCTGAATCCTCCGGTGCTGCAACTGTTCCTCAACAGCGCGATCATCGCGGGTACCGTGACCATCACGAACGTGGTCCTGGGCAGCATGGCGGGATATGCCTTCGCGCGCCTGCGCTTCCCGGGCCGGGAGTTCCTCTTCCTGCTGGTGCTCGGCACGTTGATGATCCCTGATCAGCTGCGGATGGTGCCGGTCTACCAGATCATGCAGACCTTGGGGCTCTCGCGGGGGGATCTCCAGTACGGTGGGGTGATCCTCGTCCTGGCGGTCTCCGCGACGAGCGTGTTCCTTCTGCGGCAGTACTTCCTGACCATCCCGCGCGACCTGGAGGAAGCGGCCAAGATCGACGGCGCCGGGTTCTTCACCACGTTCTGGCGTGTGATGCTGCCGCTCGCCTCGCCGGCGCTCGCCGCGGTGGCGATCCTATCGTTCCAGGGAGCCTGGAACGGGTTCTTCTGGCCGCTTATCATCATGAGCGAACGGGACAACTGGACCCTGCCGCTGGGATTGACCCAGTTCCGCTTCGAGTTCTTCACTCAATGGCCGCCTCTGATGGCCGTCGTGGCCCTGGCCACGCTGCCCATCCTGATCCTGTACCTCTTCTTCCAGCGCTACTTCGTAGAGGGCATCGCGGCCTCGGGTGTCAAGGGCTAAGCGGTACGCCCTGCCCGAGGCGCCCCGCCTGGGAGGTGCGCTGCGTGCTGCGGCGGTCGACCTGTACTTCAATTCCTGGCGCCTCGTTCCGGCCAACGCGATCTGGGGTCTCCTGCTCGTCGTCACAGTGGCTCTTGGCGTGTACTGGTTCATGGGTGCCGTGCTGTTGTCGCTGATGCTGGCTATCCCCACGGCGGGCATCTACCGGCTGGCGGCGCTCATCGCACGCGGCGACGCGTCGGCCTTCTCCGATGCCGTCGCGGCCTACCGTCGCTTCCTACGGCCCGCTCTCGTGCTGGGCCTGGTCGGAACGGTCGGTACGGGCATCTTGGGCATCAACATCCTGACCGGGCTGCTCACCCTGGGGGGGCCGTTCGGCTGGGCCGTCGCGACGGCCGGCGCCTGGGGCCTGATCATCCTCTGGGCCTGGCTGCTCTGCCTCTGGCCGCTCGTCGTCGATCCGCGTCGTGAGGAGAGCAGCCTCCGGGAGCAGATGCAGCTCGCCGCGCTGCTAGTGCTGGCCTTCCCATCGCGGATCGGCGCCCTGGTGATGATCACGGCGCTCCTCCTGGCGGTCAGCACGGTCCTCTTCGCGGCACTGATCACGATCACGCTCGCTTTCTGCGCCCTGCTCGGGTGCCGCTACGTCCTCCCCGCAGCCGACCGACTGGAGGGTCGCGCGACGGTGCCCGTCCCGGCACCATGACATACGGGCCACTGCGATGTCCCTGACGCTGCCGGTCCAGGTCGGCCCGTCGACCATCACCATCAACCGTGACGATCGGATCCTGGTCACGCGACCGGACGGGCGGATCGAGGCCGACGCGGAGCAGGGATTCTTCAGCAGCGACACCCGCTTCGTCTCCGCCTACGACGTGTGGCTGAACGGACGTCCACCGGTGCTGCTCAACGCGGCGCCAATCCGCTACTTCTCCGCGCGCCACGAGTTCACGAATCCCGCTCTCATCGATGCCTCAGGGCCTATCCCTGCCGGCACCCTCGCGCTCCGGATCGACCGGACGGTCTGGGGCGGGCTGCACGAGGACTACGACCTGGTCAACTACGGCCGGCAGGTCGCCATCGTCACCCTCGAAGTGCGCATCCATTCGGACTTCGCCGACATCTTCGACGTGAAGCAGCACGCGCTGGTGCGGCGCGGCACGCTGCAGACGCGCTGGTTCTCCACCGCACGCGAGATCCGCACCAGCTACGTCAATGGATCCTTCCGACCGGAGCTCGTCATCGGCGTGCAGCGGGCCGGCAGCGCACCTCAATTCGCCAACGGCCGGCTGACCTTCGTGGCCGTCATGCCGCCCAAGGACGTCTGGCACGTCTGCCTCGAATGGCTGCCCATGGCCGACGGCGACGGACGCCCAGCGACCCTCGGCTGCAACGCACTGACGGAGGATCGGGCGGGTATCGTGGGACCGAAGCTGCCCTATGTCGGGCTCTCGACACCAAATCGATCCGTGCACAGTGCCTGGGAGCAGGCTGTCCGGGACATGGAGGCTCTCCGTCTTCATGACCGCCAGGACGACCGAAAGGCGGTCATCGCCGCGGCCGGCGTGCCCTGGTTCGTGACGCTCTTCGGGCGGGACTCTTTGCTCGTGGGCATGCTCGGCATCAGTGGCTATCCCGAGTTCGCCGCTGGGGCTCTCGAGCGGCTGGCCGAGCTGCAGGCCACGGAAGATGACCCGGAGAGAGACATGGAGCCGGGTAAGATCCCCCATGAGGTCCGGCGTGGAGAGCTGACCCGACTGGGCCTGCTGCCCTTCGCCCCCTACTACGGCACCCACGACGCCACGTGCCTGTTCATCGTGCTGCTGTCCTACCTCTACCAGTGGACCGGCGACCGGTCCCTCGTGCAGCGCTACCTGGCCAATGCCGAGGCCGCGCGGCACTGGATGGATTCCTGGGGCGACCGCGACGGGGACGGTCTCCTGGAATACGCCACTCGGTCATCGCGCGGTTACTACAACCAGGGCTGGAAGGACGCTGGCGACGCCATCCCGGCAGCCGATGGCACGCTCGCTTCGCTGCCCATCGCGCTGGTGGAGATCCAGGGCTATGCCTACGACGCCAAGCGGCGCCTGGCCGATCTCTATGAGCTGCTCGGGCGGGACGAGGACGCGGTGCGGCTACGTGAGGCAGCCCGCATCCTTTACGACCAGGTCAACGACATGCTGTGGTGGGAGGAGGAGGGCACCTACTATCTCGGGCTCGACGGACTGAAGAGGCCCATCCGGACGGTAGCTTCCAACGCGGGCCATCTGCTCGGTTCGGGGATCGTGCCGTCCGAGCGCGCCGGGCGGGTCGTCGAAAGGCTCCTGCAGGAGGACATGTGGTCCGGCTGGGGGATCCGGACGCTTTCCTCCGACCATCCGGCGTACAACCCGTTCAGCTACCACACCGGATCGGTCTGGCCCCATGACAATGCCATGATCGCGGGCGGCTTCCGGCGCTATGGCTACGAGCGCGAGGCCGCGCGGGTGGCATCGGCCACCTTCGACGCCGCGTCACACTTCGTCGCGCACCGTCTCCCGGAGCTGTTCTCCGGCTTGCCCCGGGATCAGGGGGCATTCCCCGTCCAGTACATGGGCGCCAATGTCCCGCAAGCATGGGCTGCGGCATCGATCTTCAGGCTCGTCGCCATCCTGTGCGGGATCCACGCGCACTCCGACGCGAGCGGTTCGCGGCTGTATGTGGATCCTGCGCTGCCCGACTGGATACCGGAGCTCACCCTGACGCGCTTGCGGGCTGGTCGCGGTTCCCTCGACCTTCTCGTTCGAGGCCGCGAGTGTGAGGTCCTGCGCAACGACTCGGGCTTCGAGGTCTGCCACGGTCGTCCGCCCGGTCGCATCCCTGGCGACGCCGGATCGTCGGGAGATGCCTCGGCTTGATGAGGCGTGGCCTACTGCTCGGCGGGCTTGCCCTCAGCCTGTAGATCCTCTTCGCCCGTGATCGGATCGAAGCCCAGGTCGCCGCCCGAACCGATGACGGCACCGGCCGCAGGAGCGGCAGCTGCGCCGGGTGTCAGCGTGTTGGACATGGCCACGTTGCGCAGCACGAAGTCCTGCTGGGCAGCCGCGTCGGACGTCGAGTACGGCGCGGCATCGTCGACGGTCTGGTCGATCTCATCGGGCTCGGAGTGCGTTCCGGGTCGAGCTGGCTCGGTCATCGATCCTCTCGTGGCGTGATTCCGGCGGGCCGCAGAGCCTGACAGGAGAGGACCTCTCTGCGCGATATCATCGGGTCGATCAGCGTTACGCGGGCTTCACAGACGGCGCCATCGCGGTCACCGCCGACGGGCGATCAGCCAGCGCTGGGCTCCGACGTCGCGGAGGTCAAGGAGCTGTAGATCATCGGGAAGAGGGATGGAGCGCTCCGACCACGCCACGAGCACGCCACCCATCTCCAGCCGGAGCGCAAGCTGCTCGAAGGCGGGCTCGAATGTCTCGGACACGACCAGACGGTACCGCTCGGCGGGCATCAGCCGTATCTCACCGGGTGGCGCGACCGTCCACTCCCAACCGGGAGTCAGAGTCGAGGGCGGTCGCTCGGCCAGCCAGGCGGCCCTGCCGGGTGGCGCCAGAGCGGCGCCGCGTCCGACCCAGTCGAGCCAGCTGGAGGCCTCAGTGTCGCGCTGGGCGGCTCGGGCCAGGTCGTGGTCATCGAGCGCGACCCGCAGGATGACCAGGCGCTCGGGCGCGGCCCCAGCAGCGATGCCCAGGAGGATCGCTCCAGCGGCGAGCCATCCAGCGGCGGCCTGACGTAGCGACGCGTCGGCCTCCGCTTTCAGCAGGACTCCTCTCGCGCCCGGGCCTGCGCTTCGGAACGCCTCGATCCCTTCCGGGGAGCGAGGCAGCTCCTCTCCGACCGAAAGCAGGATGGCCTCCGGCGAGCCTCGTTCCTCCAGCATGAGACCCGCTGGCCCAGGAGCGACCACTGCCCAGGCGTCGATGCCCATCGAGCGCGCGGCTCCCACAGCGATCGCCGTCTCGCCCGCCGTGCGTGGGCCGTCCACCAGGATCACATCGACGCCGGCGTCGGCCAACGATCCGGCGTGATCGTGCAGGTCGCGCGCCGCGGCAGCGTCAGCCGCGCCGAGCCGCCCGCTTCCCTGGTCCTCGCCGAGCACCGGCAGGACTCCTGCCACCCACACTGGGGAGGCGGCCCACGGCCGCTCCGGATCGCGGCGCTGCCGACCCTGCTCGGCGGCGTCGCGGGCCAGCAGCACTGCCGCTCGAGTCAGTTCCCGAGCGCGCCGTGCTTCGCCGACGCGGCTCAGCGCTCGCCGATGCGTCAGGTAGGTGTGGGCCAGAAGGATGTCTGCACCGGCGACGACTTGTGCCGCCGTCCGTTCGCGCACCGCCTTGGGGTCTCGGGCGTGCGCCGGGAGATGCCAATCGGGCTCGGGTCCGGGGTGGCCGGGCGGCAGCTGCTCGCCACTGGACGTGCCGGCTATCAGCCATGATCCCTCACCGGGCCGCAGGATCACCGGTTCACCGGCAGGCGTCGCCCTGTCAACCGGCTGATAGGTCGCCTTCGCCCGGCTCCGGAAGCCCGCTGCTGACGGGGAGGCCAGCGGCACGCCAGGCGGTGATGCCGCCGCTGACGTTGGTGACGTCGCCGAAGCCCTGCCGCGAAAGATGATCGGCGGCCACCAGGCTGCGCTTCCCGGCCGCGCACATCATCAACAGCGGGCGGTCGCGCGGCAGTTGCTCGTAGGTGTCCGCGAACGAGCTCAGCGGCATGAGCACGGCGCCGTCGACGCGGACCGTGGCGAACTCGTCACGCTCCCGGACGTCCACCAGAAGCGGGCGCGACTCATCCGATCCGCCGAGTCGTTGTGATGCGGTCGCGACATCGATCGATGAGATGGGTCCGGGCTGACTCATGGTCGCTCCTTCATTCCAGTTCGGAGAGTGTCCGACGTCCGCCGAAGCCGTCGTTGACCTCATGCCACCAGGCGACGTCGCTCTCACCGAGGCGCCAGCACAACCAGATCGGCCGTCCGGCAGCCAGGGCCGGGAAGTCGATCAGGCCCGTGCTGATATCGCGCAGTGTGATGCCCCACGAATCGATACGGGCGACGGTCTGCTGCATACGCTTCACGACGGCGGTTATCTGCGCCTGGCGGTCCTGGAGCTCCAGCGCGTGATCGTCGCTGCCGTTCGACTCCCGAAACCGACTGAGGTCGCGCTGCGCCTGCGCCACGATGTCGCGATCCTCGCGCAAACGCTCCAGCAGCGGCCGCAGCTCGCCGAGTCGGGCGTTGGCGGCGTCGATGGCGTAGAAGCGGGCCATCTCGGGATTCTCGCACGGGCCGGCACCATCCACGCAAGACGATGCTCGCCGAGGCTTCGGACTCTGACCGTTTGTTAGCATGCCCGCGTGAGATTGGCCGAGCGGGTGCAGGACATCGGGACCGAGACCGCCTTCGAGGCCGCTGCTCGGGCCCGCGCGCTCGAAGCCACGGGACGAGACGTCATCCACCTGGAGATAGGCGAGCCCGACTTCGATACCCCGGCCAACGTGCGCGAGGCGGCCAAACGGGCGCTCGACGAGGGCTGGACCCATTACGGACCGCCGCTCGGGCTGCCCGCCTTGCGCGACGCGATAGCGGCCGACGCTACCGCGCGTAAGCGCTTCCCGGTGGACGCGGAGAACGTGGTCGTAACGCCCGGCGCCAAGCCCATCATGTTCTACGCGCTCCTCGCTTTGGCCCAGGCGGGCGACGAGGTCATCTACCCCGACCCGGGCTTCCCCATCTACGAGTCGATGACCCGTTTCGTGGGCGCCACTCCCGTGCCCATACCGTTGCGCGAGGAGAACGAGTTCCGCATGGATGTGCAGGAGCTCCGTTCGCTGGTGACGGAACGCACGCGGCTGATCATCTTCAACTCACCGCACAACCCGACCGGCTCCGTGCTGACGGAGAGCGACATCGCGGCTATCGCGGAGCTGGCCACGGAGCGCGACATCACCGTGCTGGCCGACGAGATCTACGGCCGCATCCTGTACGAGGGCGAGCATCACTCCATCGCCGCGCTGCCCGGTCTGGCCGAGCGGACCATCGTGCTGGACGGATTCTCCAAAACGTGGGCCATGACCGGCTGGCGCCTCGGCTACGCGATCGTGCCGCCGGACCTGCTGCCGGTCTTCAGCCGCCTCATCATCAACAGCGTGAGCTGCACCAGCAGCCACTCCCAGATGGCGGCGATCGAGGCGCTGACGGGTCCCCAGGATGATGTCGAGGCCATGGTCGAGGAGTTCCGCGCGCGCCGCGAGCTGATCGTGGATGGCCTGAACGCCATCCCCGGTATCCGCTGTCTGAAGCCGCACGGCGCGTTCTATGTCTTTCCCAACGTCTCGGGTACGGGCATGGACGGCCCTACGCTGGCCGACCGGCTACTCAACGAGGGCGGCGTGGCCTGCCTCTCCGGGACGGCCTTCGGTCAGGTGGGGCGGGATCATCTACGCGTCAGCTATGCCGCCTCGCGCGAGAGCATCGGCCGGGCGCTCGAGCGCGTGGCGCAGGTCGTGGCCAGCCAGTCGTGACCACAATGCCTCGTGTCCTCGTCACGCGGCGCATCCCCGAGGCAGGTCTGCGACCGGTCCTGGAGCAGACCGAGGCCGATCTGTGGGAGGACGAGTTGCCGCCGCCGCGCGAGGAGCTGCTGCGCCGCGTGGCCGGCGTGGAGGGCCTGCTTTCCCTCCTCACTGACCGTGTCGATGATGAGTTGCTGGACGCCGCGGGGCCGCAGCTGAAGGTCGTCAGCAACTTCGCCGTGGGCTTCGACAACATCGATGTGCCGGCCTGCACCCGACGAGGCATCCCCGTGGGCAACACGCCCGGCGTGCTCACCGAGACCACCGCTGACCTCGCCTTCGCGCTGTTGATGGCGGTCGCGCGGCGACTGCCCGAGGCATACGACTACGTGCGCGACGACCGCTGGCAGACCTGGGGCCCGATGCTCCTGCTCGGACGAGACATCAGCGGTGCCACGCTGGGCATCGTCGGGTTCGGGCGCATCGGCCGCGAGATGGCCAAGCGAGGGCGGGGCTTCGGTATGCGCATCCTCTATCACGACGTCCATCGCGCCACGCCGGAAGAGGAAGCGGAGCTTGGCGCGGAGTCGGTGGAGATGGAGGGGCTGCTGGCGGAGAGTGATTTCGTGACTCTGCACACGAACCTCTCACCGGAGACCCACCATCTGCTGGATGCCGCGGCCTTTGGTCGCATGAAGCCGGGTGCGGTCGTCATCAATACCAGCCGCGGGCCGGTCATCGACCACGAGGCTCTCTACGACGCGCTGAAGTCAGGTCGACTCTTTGGGGCCGGCCTGGATGTCACCGATCCGGAGCCGTTACGCGCCGATCATCCGCTCGTCACATTGCCCAACTGCCTGGTCGTGCCGCACATCGCGTCGGCCTCTGAGGCGACTCGGGACCGCATGTCGGAGATG
>JBBSMF010000015.1:0-11084 GCA_038233295.1 Candidatus Limnocylindrales bacterium
GAATCCGCCGGTCAGGCTCAGGAACACCACCCTGCCACCGGGCACCGGTCGCAGGAGCAGCTCGATGATGGCCGGGGCGAACCAGAAGCCGACTGCCGAGCCAGCCATCACCGCCACGATGCTGATGGCTACCCGGCGGCGCAGCTCCGAGAGATGCTCCACCAGGGACATGACCTTCTCGCCAGCCGGCGTCGAGGACGGCGGAGACGGCGAAGGGAGCGGAGGCGGCGCGGCTGAGCCTGGCGGTGGCGACGCCTCGGTCAGGAAGCGTGCGCCTTGGGATCGCTCGGCGTTCCACGCGGCGTCACATCGTCCTGGGCGCCGTCCTGCACTTCGTTCGCTACGGGCAGCTGCGTGCTAGTGGACGATGACGCGGGTGCGGGCGGTCGTGGCGACAGGTCTGCAGCATCCTGCAGGTCGCTGGACGCCTTGCGGAACTCGCGGATGGTCTTGCCCATCGCAGACCCCACGTCCGGCAACTTCCCCGGCCCGAAGATGAGCAGGGCGATGGCGAGGATGAGCAGCAGCTCAAGGGGACCGATCGGTAATCCGGGCATGCGCGGCAGCGCCCTCCAGGGTGCGCGTTCAGTGGCCTTTCATCCTACACCCTCAGCCGTTCGGCCCATGCCTGCGCTGCCTCGTGAAGGGCCTCGCCGAGATCCGCCACGTCGCCCAGGGCCGCCTCCGCGATGGCGCGCGAGACATTGACCAGGGCCGCGCCACCAGGCAGCTGCCCGGCGCTGCCCGCTGCGGCCGGCGCGTGGTCACGGACACTCGCGATGTCGCCGCCCTGCCGGCCCACGCCAGGCACCAGGAACGGCGTGCCGGGCGCCGCCGAACGGACGGCCGCCAGCTCCTCGGGTGCGGTCGCACCGACCACGAGGCCGATCCCGTCGCCGCCATCCGCCCAGACGGCTACCCGACGGGCGACATGCATGTACAGCGGCTCCGTGGCGAGTGCGATACCCGCGCTCGCGACCGTGCTGCCGTCCTGGCTGGCGAACGCCACGTCGAGGTCCTGGAGCTCGCCGGCCCCGGGATTGGAGGTACGGCAGAGGACATAGACGAAGCCGTCGAGGTGCTCCAGCAGGGGCGCGATGGCCTCACGGCCCAGGTAGGGATTGGCCGTCACCGCGTCCGCCCGGAGGCGCTCGAAGATGGCGGCCGCATGTCGAGCCGAAGTGGAGCTGATGTCTCCACGCTTGGCGTCGGCGATGAAGGGCAGATCGTCCGGAAGCGCCAACCTCAGCCGCTCCAGGGCCGCCATGCCCTCCGCGCCGAACGCCTCGAAGAAGGCCAGGTTCGCCTTGACCGCCGAGGCCCAGGGAGCCGCGTACCGGAGGAGCAGCCGCCCGAACTCCTCCACGCCTCGCAGATCGCGCGTGAAACCGACCGGGAGAGACTCGGGATCCGGGTCGAGGCCGAGGCACAGCAGTGTGCCTGTCCGTTCGGTCCGGTCACCCAACCGCTGAGGGAAGCGTGCCCCCGCCGGTCGGACGGAGGTCACGGCGACTGGCTGGTTTCCGGCGAGTCGCTGGGCGACGGTCCAGGGGAGCCGGCTGGCGATGGCGTCGGTGCCGGGATCAGGTCGGGTGGCATCCACCAGCTGGGTGGCGACGATGCGTCCAGCGAGCCGTCCTCGGTGATGGCCTTGTCGTCCTTGAGTTCCACTCCGGTGGCCGTGATCTCCAGGGTCATGATGCGCAGGTCCACGCCCTGTCCCTCGAGGTGCAGATAGGCCAGCTGCGTGCCATCGGGTGCGAAGGCTGGCGCGAAGCTGCGTCCGTCCCCTGTCAGGCGGGCGATCTCTCCGCCCCGCTCCGCGTCCAGGATGACGATGTCGCGTCCGCGGCCCGTGGTGCGCTCAGCGGCGATCATGGTCCCGTCGGGCGACCACGATGGGTTGGCGTATCCGTTGCCGCGGAGAAGCCGTAACGACTCATCGGCGAGCGTGAACACGCCGATCCGGGGAGCGCCCGTGCTACCGCTCCGGGCGTTGTACGTGAACGCGATGCGCCTGCCGTCCGGGCTCCAGGCTGGGTCGCTGTGGCCCAGCCCCGAGCTATCGTCCACCCCCAGCGCCTCGGTCGGCCCGCCGGCGCTGGGGACCACGCTCAGGACCAATTCGCCGCTCCCATCTGCCCCGTCGCTGGAGACGGCCACGGACTCACCATCGGGGCTCACATCAGGCTGCAACAGCCAGCTGAACCACTCACCGCCGCCGGGCTGGAAGGCCGTATCCCGGAAGAGGCCGTCCTTGACCTCGGTGCGGTTCCCTCCACTGGGGTCCATGGTCATCAGGACCGGGTACTCGAAGGTGTAGCTGGCGAGCCGGTCGCGGCAGCCGCTCTCGAAGCGACCGCACGAGACGCGCGCGTCCTTGGTACGCGACTCCAGGAAGTAGATGGCCGAGCCGTCCGGCGCGAAATCCGGTGCGGAGTCGCGGCCGCGGTCGGAGAGCTGCGTCAGGCCCGGACTGCTGGCGGCCCAGATGTTGCCGGTGCGGGTGAACAGAAGCGTGCCCCGGACCTCGGTCCGCTCCTCGGGCGGCGGCGTGACCACGACGCTCGGGTTGGGAGTGCGGCCCGCGCCGATGGGGCCGGGTCTGCCCCCGTTGCCGCCGTTGCCCGCGTTGCCTCCGCTCCCCGGCGCCTCGGGACCACCACCGCCAGGGCTTACGGGACCGCCACCGGTGATGGCCAGGACGTTGAGGCTCACCACGGCCGCGATGACCAGGAGCACCATCGCCAGGAGCGGCGCGGCCACGGCGCGCAGGGTAGCGTTGGGACGCTCCGGAGGTCTCGGACCCGAAGATCCTGGTCGCGACGGCCGTCGCGGAGTAGCTCGACTCACGCCGAGGCTCCTGCCTGCATCAAGGTGCCGGCCGGGCCGATGTCCCGGATCTCCAGGCGGAGTGACTCGAATCCGCCGAAGCTGCGGCTGGCGAGGCGCGCCACGATGTCGAGGGCCTGGCCCTCATGCAAGGTCCCGCTGAGATCCTCCGCGCGGCCGAAACAGATGCCGTCGATCACTTCTCGTTCCTTGCGCAATGTGAGCTGAAGGTGGCCCCCCTTGGCCGGTCTCACGCGTGCCAGGCGAAGCCCGCTGATGCCAACCAGAGGTGGAGCGTCAGCGCTGCCATCCAGCCGTGCCATCTCCCGCAAGAGTACGTAATCGACGGTTTCCGCGCGTGTCACCATATCGACGCGGAGGCCGGGCCGCGGGTCGGGGGGCGGCAGCGATGCGGCCAGGGCCATGAGGCGCTGGCGGAACTCCGGGTACCTCTCTGCCGCCAGGCTGCACCCCGCCGCTGCGGCATGGCCACCGTGTCGGACGAAGACGTCCGCCGTGGCGTCAAGAGCCGCCGCGAGGTCGAAGCCACCCGCGCTGCGCGCCGATCCCCGCCAGGGCTCGGCCGCGCACGACACCACCACGGCAGGACGACCGGACTCCTCGGCCAGCCGACCGGCGACGAGCCCGATGATGCCCACCGGCCACTCCCCGACGACCATGATCAGGGGCGCGTCGGGCGGCTCTTCCGCGGCGCGCAGGCGGGCCTCGGCAAGCACCGTGGCGGTCAGCTCTCGACGCTGGATATTGACGGCCTGCAGGCTCTCGGCCAGCCTGACGGCCTCGGCCGGGTCATCGGTGAGCAGGAGAGCGGCCGCGTCATCGGCATCGCCCATGCGACCGACCGCGTTGAGTCGCGGCGCGATGGCATAGCCGATCGTGTCCAGATCCAGCCGCTCGGGTGAGACGCCGGCCTGTGCCAGCAGGGCCGCCAGACCCGGCGACGGCGCGCTTGCCAGGCGTGCCAGGCCCAAACGGACGATGGACCGGTTCTCGCCGATCAGCGGTACCACGTCCGCGATGGAACCCACCGCCGCCAGATCGGCCAGGGCCAGCGTGCGCTCGACCAGGATGGGGTCACCCTCGGCCAACAGCTGCGCCAGCTTGAAGGCCACGCCGCTGCCCGAGAGATGCGGGTTGGGGTAGCGGCTCTCCGGCAGGTGGGGATCGACGATGACCGCCGCTGGCGGCAGCAGGGCCGGGATGCGGTGATGGTCCGTGATCAACACTTCGATGCCGAAGTCCGCTGCCGCGCGTACCTCTGCCACGCTGGAGATGCCGCAGTCCACGGTGACGATGACCGAGCGATCCTCCGTCCGGGCGCGCTCCACTGCGGCCAGTGAAAGCCCGTGGCCCTCCTCCAGCCGGCGCGGAACATACGGCGCGACGTCCAGCCCCTGCATCCGCAGGGCTCGCACCAGGATGGCCAGGCCGGTCAGGCCGTCCGCATCGAAGTCGCCGAACACCAGGATCCGCTCACCACGGCCCCGAGCCAGCCCGATACGATCCCTGAAGGCGGCCGAGCCGGGCAGGAGTCCCGGCGGGTGCAGGCCATCGGCGGGGTCATCGAATAGGGCGGCCAGGGCATGCCCGTCCCGGTGGCCGCGCGCCGTCAGCACTCCCAGCAGGCGCCGGGATATCCCGCGGGCGTCAGCTACCCCAAGAAGCTCCGCTGAGGGATCCACCGATGCCGGCAGGATCCAGCGATAGCGAGGCGATGGCTCAGGCATGCCCGAGTCTCGCACCCGCGCCTCCACTCGGACTTATCCCCCCGCGCGCGACTGCACGAAGGCCTGCTGGCGGCGTCGCTCCGACCACTCGTGCCAATCGACCAGCAGCGCACTGGCGTTGAAGATGGACGAGTAGGTGCCCGACACGATACCGATGAGCAGCGCGAAGATGAAGGAGCGGATGGCATCACCGCCGAATAGCAGCAGGGAGGCCAGCGTGATCAACACGACCAGCGACGTGTTGACCGACCGCCCCAGGGTCTGCAGCAGCGAGTGGTTGACGATCGCGGAGAACGGCTCCCCAGCATGACGGATCCGGTTCTCACGAACGCGATCGAACACGACGATGGTGTCGTGCACGCTGAAGCCGATCACGGTCAGCATCGCGGTGACGAACAGAGCGTCGATCTGAAGACCGAAGAGCGTGCCGAGGATGGCGAAGATGCCCAGCACGACGACGACGTCATGTACCAGCGCGGCGACAGCCGCAGCACCCATCCGGAAATCGCCGAACCGAAACGTCATCCACAGGAGGATTCCCAGGGATCCCAGGACGATCAGGATCATCGCCCCGGTGATGACCTCCTGGCTGATGATGGGTCCCACGGACGATTCCTGCCGTACCTCGTCGATGGACCCGAACCGCTGCTGAAGGGCCGAAGCCAGCTCGCCCAGCTCTCCTTCCGTGGGAACGATCAAGCCGGGCGAGGGCGACGGTTCGGGTGATGCGTTCGCAGCCGGCGACGCGCTGGGGGCCGGCGAACCGCTGGGTTCAGGAGAGCCGCTTGGGCTGGCACTTGGTGGCGGCGTGGCGGACGCCTGCTCCTGAAGCCCGATCTCCTCGGTCCGGATGAGAACGTACTGACGCTCGCCGGCCGTGGTGATGGCCACGCTGGAGTCGGGCAGCCCCTGCTCCACCAGCACCTCGCGCACTTCCGCGGCCGAGGGCGTGTCGCCCTGGAAATGGACCTCCCAGATCGTCCCGCCCGTGTAGTCGATGGAGAACTGGAGCCCCATCCGGGCACCAGGCAGGAACGTCAGCAGGATGGCGATGATGCCCGGGACGGTGATGAGAAGGCTGAAGACGTAGAACCAGCGCCGCTTCCCGATGATGTCAAACACGGGCGCTGGCTTCTCGCGAGCGGCCGCGTATCGGAGGCGCGGCGATGGTGAACTCGTCCTCGCGGACGCCGAAGAACGCGGCGCGCCGGGACCACGGCTGACGGACCACCCAGCGAAGGATCTCGCGGCTCAAGGTGAGCGCCGTGAACATGGAGACCAGGACGCCCAGGATCAGCACCAGCGCAAAGCCCTTGATGATGGGCGAGCCGAAGTAGTACAGGATCGCGCCAGTGATGAGGCTCGACACGTTGGAGTCGAAGATGGAGCTCCAGGCGCGGTTGAAGCCGGCCTCCACCGCGGCGGAGACGGTCTTGCCGGCTCGCAGCTCCTCCTTCGTCCGTTCGAAGATGAGCACGTTGGCGTCGACCGCCATGCCGACGGAGAGCACCGCCGCGGCCACTCCGGCGAGCGTCAGGGTGACCGGGATGAACCGGAACAGCGCCAGCATGACCACGCTGTAGTAGATGAGCGCGATGATGGCCACGGCGCCCGGCAGGCGGTAATGCAGCAGCATGAAGAGGCACACCAGCCCGAGGCCGATGGCACCGGCCACGAGGCTCTGCTCCAAGAAGCTCTGCCCCAAGGTCGCGCTGACCTGGCTGAAGCCGACCTCGTTGATCTCCAACGGCAGCGCACCGTACTTGAGGACGGTCACCAGGTTGTTCATCTCCTCGACCGTGAAATTGCCGCTGATGCGCCCCGTACCGTTCGGGATCGGATCGTTCACCGCCGGAGCGGAGACGACGACCTCGTCGAGCACGATGGCGAAGCGCTGACGGGTCGGAGCAGCCTGTGACGTGAACTCGGCGAATAGCCGAGCACCGGTCTCCTTTAGCGTGAACCGCACTTCGGGCTCGCCGAGATTGCTGAATCCCGGCTCCGCGACCGAGATCTCGTCGCCACTGAAGAGCGGCGTAGCGTCCATGCCCGCCGGCAGTGGCGCCCCGTCGACCACGGACTGGCTGGACTCGGCAGGCACGGGCACGAAGTCCAGGCGGCCGGTGGAGCCGATGAGGGCGCGGACCTGGTCCACGTTCTCCACGCCCGGGATCTCCACGCTGATCCGGTTGGTGCCCTGGGTCTGGACGATCGGCTCCGAGAGTCCGGTCGCGTTCACGCGTTGCTCGATGATCGATCGGGTGGTGGCCAGGATCTCCGCGGTCACCGGCTGGTCGTCCGTGGCGATGACCTGGTACTCGCCGCGCAGACCCCCACGCAGGTCGAGACCCAGCCGCGTATCCATCGCCCGTGGAGGGTCGCTGAAGGGGCGGTCGATGGGCAGCACGGCGAAGGCGAGCGCGAGCAGACCGACCGCGACGATGAGGAAAGGAAGGATGCGACGCATCGCGGCGGACTCTATCACGCGGTGCCGGAGAGGCCGCTGCAAGGTACTCGAACGACCCGCCTCAGGACTCCAGGTGCTCCCTGATCCGCTCCGCCAGGCCGCGGCTGATACCGGGCACCGAGGCGATGTCCTCGACGGTCGCTGCCCGCATCTGACGTGCCGACCCGAAGACGCGCAGCAGCGCCCGCTTGCGGGCAGGACCAACGCCCGGCAGGTCATCGAAGACCGAGCGCACCTGGGCCTTGGCGCGCAGCGTGCGGTGATAGGTGACCGCGAAACGGTGGGCCTCGTCGCGAAGGCGCTGAACGAGGTACAGCGCCTGGGAGGTGGCGGGCAGCACGACCGGCACCCCGTTCCACGGGTGGAACAGCTCCTCGCGCTCCTTGGCCAATCCCACCACCGGCAGATCCTGCATGCCCAGCTCATCGAGGACGCCGCGTGCCGCGTTGGCCTGACCGAGCCCGCCGTCGATCACGACCAGGTCGGGCAGCCGCCAGCGCAGCTCCTCGGCACTCCCCTCCTCGCCGGAGAGCGCTCGCCGGAAACGGCGCCGCAGGACCTCGCGATGGGAGGCGAAGTCGTCCGTGCCCTGGACCGTGCGGATGCGGAAACGACGGTACTCCCCCGAGCGTGGCCGGCCCTCCTCGAAGACGACCATGCTGCCCACCGTGTTGGTGCCCTGGATGGTGCTGATGTCGTAGCACTCGATGCGCAGCGGCGGGGCGTCGATGCCCAGTGCCTCGGCCAGCTCCTCGAGCGCAGCGAGCGTCTTGCCCTGGTCGGCCAGCCAGCGGGCCTGTTCGCGGGCGAGCGTCTCGCCGGCGTTGCGGGCGGCCAGCTCCATCATCTCGCGCCCCTCGCCGCGCTGCGGCACGGTGAGCATCACGCGCCGGCCACGCCGGGCCTCCAACAGCGCCACCAACTCGGCCGCATCCGCGAGCGTCGTGGGCACCAGCACGCGCGGCGGGATGGAGCCGGCGGTGGCGTAGTACTGCTTCACGAAGGCCGAGATGGCCTGCTCCTCGGGCTCGTCGCCCAGGTTCTCCAGGAGGAACACGTCACGACCGACCGTCTTGCCGCCACGGATGGCGAAGAGCTGCACGGCGGCCTCACCGCCCTCCCGCGCGAAACCGAGGACGTCCTGATCGACGCGCGCGAAGGCGGCCATCTTCTGGCTCTCCATGGTGCGCTCCACGGCCTTCACCTTGTCCCGCAGGGCAGCCGCTCGCTCATAGTCCTGCCGCTCCGAGGCGAGGGCCATCTCGCGGCGCAGCGCCCGCGCCACCTGTTCCTGGCGGCCCTCCAGGAAGAGGATCACCTGGTCGATGTCCCGCCGGTAGTCCTCCTTCGAGATGGCCTCGATACAGGGTCCCTGACAGCGCTTGATGTGGTACAGCAGGCAGGGTCGGGGCAGCGCCCGGACGCCGTCCTTGATGTCGATGGTGCAGGTCCGGAAGGGGAACAGCCGGCGGATGAGGTTCATCGCCTCGTCCACGCTGCTGGCCGAGGCGTACGGACCGAAGTAGCGGCTGCCGTCCTGGGGCAGCCTGCGCGTCCGCTCTATGCGTGGGAAGTCGTCGGCCATGGTGATCTTGATGAACGGGTAGCTCTTGTCGTCCTTGAGGCGGACGTTGAAGCGCGGCTGGAAGCGCTTGATGAGCGTGCCCTCGAGGAGGAGCGCTTCGCTGACCGTGTCGGTCATGGTGTACTCGACGTCGGCCACGCGGTCGATGGCTCCCTCGATGCGGAGCGGGGCGGCGCTGCCTCGCCCGGCCTGCCAGTACTGGCGCACCCGGCTGCGCAGGCTCTGCGCCTTGCCCACGTACAGCACGCGACCGCGGGCGTCCTTCATGAGATAGACGCCGGGCCGGTCGGGGAGCTTGGCGAGCGTGGTCTGGAGCTGCGGGGTCACGCTCCCGATGCTAGCCCACGAGCGATAAGCGTCCGGTGAGCGACGGAGATCATCCTCCGCGGGTGACCCTGCATCCCGCCGTCGCCGAGCGGCTTCTCCGCCTATCGCCGGATCAGCACGCCGCGGCGACCGCTCCCCGCGGGCCGACGTTGTGTGTCGCACCGGCCGGCAGCGGCAAGACCACCACGCTGGTGGCGCGCGTGGCGTGGCTGGTGGACGGCGGACTCGCGCCGGAGCGGATCTGCGCGGTGACCTTCAACCGCCGCGCCGCTGAGGAGCTCAAGGAGCGGGTCGACGCAGCCGTGGAGCCTCTGGGCCTGGCACCCGGCGCGGTCCGCATCCGAACCTTCCATGCACTGGGTCGGGAGATCCTGCGTGGTGCGGGCACTGATGTCACGCGCCTGGTGGACCGAGCCTCCGTGCTGACGGAGCTGCTGGGTCCAGGCGTGCCGCTCAGCGTGCTGCGCGCTGCCGACGACACCTTCTCCCGACTCAAGCTGGATCCCCATGGCGTCGTGGCGCCGTCCGCGATGCTGGGACTCTTCGAACGGTATCAGGCCCACCTTCACGCCGCGTGCGCGCTGGACTTCGACGACTTCGTGTGCCTCGCCCTTGCGGACCTGCGCCGGGACCCTGCGCTTCTGAAGCACTGGCGATCCGCCTGTGAGTCGCTGCTCGTCGACGAGGTCCAGGACCTCGATCGCAGCCAACTGGAGATGGCGCTCCTGCTGGCCGGTCCCGCAGCTGACCTCTTCCTGGTGGGCGACGATGACCAGACCATCTACGCCTGGCGTCTGGCCGACGTGAGGCGCGTGCTCGGCCTGGCGGCTCGACTGCCTGGGCTCCGACGTCATGACCTCATCACCAACCGTCGCTGCCCGCCGGAGGTCGTGCGCCGTGCGTCACGGTTGGTCGCCTGCAACCGCGAGCGGTTCGTGAAGCGCATCGAGCCGGCACCCGACGCCGTGGGCAGCCTGCGACTGGCTCCCGACCCGGGCGATCCCGTGGCACGGGCGCGTCGACTGCTGGGTGCCTGGGCCCATCACGGCGAGGGGACGCACGCGGTCCTGGCTCGCACCAACGCGGAGCTGGCGCCGTTCGCCGCGGTGGCCATCGAACGTGGCCTGCCCTATCGTGCGCCCGAGGATGGCCTCGTATTGGACGACACGCGGATCGACCGGACCGTGGACCGGATCGAGGCCATACAGGGCGAGCATCCCGGCTTCCCGTTCCTGCCGCTCCTGGGCAGGCTGGTCATGAGCATCGCTGTTGAGGAGGGAACGGCGCCTCAGGCTCTCCTCGCATGGGCGGCTCCGTACGCATCCCTGACGGAGCTGCGGGACGCCATCGCATCCGCCCGTAGGGCGCGGACGAGGCTTCGTCGAGACGACGCCTCGCTCGTGCTGGCCACCGCCCACGCCACCAAAGGGCTGGAGTTCGACCACGTAGCGTGCATCGGGCTGGACGAGGGGACCTTCCCCAGCGCGCGGACCCTGGCCGAGGCAGCTGATCCCGTCCGCGTGCTGGAGGAAGAGCGGCGCCTGGCGTACGTCGCCTGGACTCGAGCACGCTGCTCTCTCACCTTGGTCTACGACCCCGCGGCGCCCTCCCCTTTCCTGCGGGAGGCCTTCGACGCTGATGAGCTGGCAGCATGACCCAGCGGCTCGGACCTACGCACGGCGGCGCAGGTCGACCGAGAAGTCGAGCTGCGCCCGCAGGTTGGCCAGCGCTGCCGCCCAGCCCTCGATGGCCTCCGCCCAGGCGTCCAGGCCCTCCGAGCGGTCAGTCTCGAACGGACCGTCGTGAAGCGTGACTCGGGTGCCGTAGCCATGTGGGGCCAGATCCACGGTGGCGTTCGTCGCCATCGCGTCGTCCGGCCGCCAGGCCCATCTGAAGCGGATCCGCCGCTCGGGTTCTGCCTCGAGCATGTCCAGCCACACACGCCGGTCGGACCAGATGAGAACGGAACGCGTCCCCACGGCCAACGAGCCCTCGACGTGCGGCGCGAACCAGGCGGTCATGGCCTCGGGATCCGACCATGCCCGATAGACCCGCTCCGGCGAAGCTTCCAGGATCCGCTCCATGGTGATCGTGCGCTCACTCACAAGCCCAGGTCGTGACGGAC
>JBBSMF010000016.1:0-10785 GCA_038233295.1 Candidatus Limnocylindrales bacterium
AGGCCGTGGTGGGCCGCATCAAGGGTCGCGTCGAGGCCTGGGGCGTGGGTGCTGCCTCAGTGGCGGAGATCGAGCGGCTCAACATCTACCATGCTACGCACCTGGCCATGCGCCGTGCCCTGCGCCGCATCGAAGGCTATGACCACGTCCTCGTGGATGGGCGCAAGATCGTCGGCTTCGAGGACCACGTGGGGCCCTACACCGCCATCGTGGACGGCGATCAGTCCTCGTATGCCATCGCCTGCGCCTCGATCATCGCCAAGGTGACACGCGACCGGCTGATGTCCCGCCTCGCCGTGCGCTATCCGGTCTACGGTTGGGAGCACAACGCTGGCTACACCACGCGGCACCATGTGGCTGCCCTGGCGGAGCACGGTCCCTCCGTCTTCCATCGCCGGACCTATGCCCGGATCAGGACCCTGCTGGAGGGCGATCAGCTGGTCATGGACCTGGAAGATGAACGTTCGGGCGCCTGGCTGGGCGTTCCGTCCGCCTGATCCGTCCCCGCCCCGCCCCGCCTCCCGCTGTCAGCGGTAAGGGTTTGGTAAGACCCGACCGGTAAGGTGGCGGAGATGCCGCTCCGACCCCGCCTTTCCGTTCCCGCCGTGGGATCCACGGGAACGCTGCGCCGCCGACTGGGCGACCGGGCCGAGAGCCTGGTCGCAGGACAGCTGTCCGCTCTCGGCTGGACGGTGCTTGCGGCGGGTGTCCGTGTGGGTCGGGACGAGCTGGATCTTGTCTGTGTCGAGCCCGGCCTGCCGCCGACGCTCGTCTTCGTGGAGGTGCGCAGCCGCTCCAGCGACCGTTTCGGCGCACCAGAGGAGACCCTTGGCGCGGCCAAGATCGCGCGGACGTACCGGGCCGCGTTCGCACTCCTTCGGAGGCGCCGGTTGCCCGACGGACGTGCCCTGCCGCCGCTTGGCTGGCGGATCGATCTCGTGACGGTCGATGCGCGGCCCCTGGCTCGCACGGAGACGGACGCGGTGCATCTGCGCCACATCCGGGGCGTGACGCCCGACTGAGTGACCGGATCGGACCTCGCTCCCCGGCGCTGGGAGTCGATCGGGCCGTGCTAGACTACGGCCGCTGTCCGACAGGGCGGCACGAGCGCGACCTTCGTCGCGTATCCCACACGCGCGCCGCTCCCCACGGGGTGCCGGCCGGCGCACAGGCGCCGACTGCCGGTCCGTGGACCACGAGGCACGCGGAGGTCTCAACCGAACAGGAGCCGCCAGCATGTCCTCCGTCTCGATGCGCCAGCTACTTGAGGCCGGTGTCCACTTCGGCCACCAGACCCGTCGCTGGAACCCCAAGATGCGCCCATTCATCTTCGCCGAGCGCAACGGGATCCACATCATCGACCTCGCCCAGACGGTCAAGCGGCTCGACGCGGCCATCGACTTCGCCACGGACACCGTCGCCCGTGGTGACGCCATCCTCTTTGTGGGCACCAAGAAGCAGGCTCAGGAGCCCATCGCTGAAGAGGCCACGCGCGCCGAGATGCCCTATGTCAATCAGCGCTGGCTGGGAGGCATGCTCACGAACTTCGTGACCATCAAGAAGCGCCTCGGACTCCTGGAGCAGCTCGAGGCGCGGCAGCAGAACGGCGACTTCGACCGCATGTCAAAGAAGGAAGCATCCCGTCTTATGGACGAGATGACGCGCCTTCAACGGATGCTCGGCGGGATGCGCAAGATGAAGCGACTGCCGGGCGCGCTCTTCGTGGTCGATCCCCATCGCGAGCAGATCGCCATCACCGAGGCCAAGAAGCTGGAGATCCCGGTCATCGGCACCGGTGACACCAACGTGGATCCGGACGACCTCGACTACATCATCCCGGCCAACGACGACGCCATCCGCGCCATCCGTCTGCTCTGCCGGCTGGTGGCCGATGCCTCGATCGAGGGTCTTGGCCAGCGCTCTTCACGAGCTGCCGAGCCGATGGTCGAGCAGGGTCCCATGGATGAGGACGAGGAAGCCTCCGACGAGATGGTCGCGGCACTCGCCGCCGGCGGCACCTTCAGCTTTGCGCCGGAGCCGGATGAGGACGAGGCCCTCCTGCCCGCCTCAGGACCGGAGGCGGATCCCGAGGCAGGCTCGGCCACGTCAGCTTCTGACGTGGCAGCAGCAGACGGGGCTGTAGCTACGACCGAGACTGGCTCGGACGATGAGCAGGTCGCTGCCCCCGCCCGCTGACGCTTTTCGCGGCGTCTCGTAGCAGACCCACCGGCCCGTCGCCGAAGTCCCGCCTCAGCGACCCCAAGCACCCACTGTCAGCACCCATCCGTCACGAGGTTCCCAGCCCCCATGGTCGATCAGATCTCCATCAAGCCCGAGCAGGTCAAGGAGCTGCGCGAGCGCACCGGTGCCGGTTTCATGGACTGCAAACGCGCGTTGGAAGAGACCCGCGGCGACCTCGACGCTGCCGTGGATCTGTTGCGTGAGCGCGGACAGGCCGCGGCTGCCAAGAAGGCCGGTCGTGACGCGCGCGAAGGCGTCGTCTCCTCGTACATCCACGCGGGTGGCCGGCTGGGCGTGATCATCGAGGTCAACTGCGAGACCGATTTCGTGGCTCGCACGGAGGACTTCCAGAAGTTGGTCCGCGATCTGGCCATGCAGGTGGCCGGACTGGCCCCCGATTTCCCCACGGTCGAGTCGATCCCTCCCGAGGTGCTCGAGTCCAAGCGCACCGAGCTCCTTGCTGACGGGTCCCTGGCTGCCAAGCCTGCCGAGATCCAGCAGAAGATCGTCGATGGACAGTTGCGCAAGTGGCAGCAGCAGGTGGTCCTCTACGAGCAGCCGTTCCGCGATACCGACCAGACCGTTGCGCAGTTGATCACCGACTCCATCGCGCGCATCGGTGAGAACATCCGGGTTCGTCGCTTCGTCCGGTATGCCCTCGGTGAGGATCTGTGACCGAGGCCCTCGCAGCCAGCGCGGTCGAAGAGGCGCCCCTGGGGACGGGGCGGTACGGCCGCATCCTGCTCAAGATCTCGGGCGAGGCCCTGCTGGGTAACCGCTCTTACGGCGTGGACCCCGATGTGTGCGTCTTCATCGCGCGTCAGTTGGGTCAGGTCCGCTCGATGGGCGTGGAGGTGGCGGTCGTCGTGGGCGGCGGCAACATATTCCGCGGCCTGGCTGCCTCAGCCAAGGGCATGGAGCGTGCCACGGCCGATTTCATGGGCATGCTCGCCACGGTCATGAATGCCCTTGCTCTCCAGGATGCCCTGGAGAAGGCCGAAGTGCCCACTCGAGTGATGTCGGCCATCGCCATGAACGAGGTCGCCGAGCCGTACATCCGCCGGCGCGCCATGCGTCATATGGAGAAGGGCCGCGTGGTCATCCTCGCGGCAGGCACGGGCAACCCCTACTTCACGACCGACACGGCGGCCGCCCTGCGCGCGGTCGAGGTCGGCGCGGAGGTCCTGCTCAAGGCCACCAAGGTGGACGGTGTCTACACCGCGGATCCGGCCCTCGACCCCGCTGCACGACGGCACGAGCAGCTGACCTATGCTCAGGTCCTGGCCGACCGGCTGGGCGTGCTCGACTCGACGGCGGTGTCGCTGTGCATGGACAATGACCTGCCCATCGTCGTCTTCGACATGAATCGTCCGGACAACATCCGGCGTGCGGCGATGGGCGAGCCGATCGGCACGCTGATCCACGGAGGGACCACCGATGAGCGATGAGGGCCTCCAGGTGGCCGAAGGACGCATGTCGCGTGCCATCGAGGCGATGGAGCGTGACTTCGGCAGCATCCGCACCGGCCGTGCGTCCACCAACCTCGTGGAGCGTATCCAGGTCGACTACTACGGCACGCCCACCGCGCTGAACCAGCTTGCCTCCCTCAGCGTGCCGGAGTCCCACACCATCGTCATCCAGCCCTGGGATCGCAGCGTCCTTGGCGCGATCGAGAAGGCCATCCAGCGCAGCGACATCGGACTCATGCCCAACGTGGACGGGACCGTCGTCCGGCTGAACATCCCGCCGCTCACGGAGGACCGTCGCAGGGACCTGGTCAAGCTCGTCCACAAGCGCATGGAGGACGCCAAGGTCGAGATCCGGAACCACCGCCGCGAGGCCACCGATGACATCCGTCGTCGTGAGCGGGACGGTGACGTCGGCTCGGACGACGCTCGCCGTGAGCAGGATCGTGTCCAACAGCTGACCGATCGCTGGACCGACGAGGTCGACCGGGTGGGCAAGGCCAAGGAACAGGAGATCATGGAGGTCTAGTGACCGTCGTGGACATGGCCACTTCAGGCGAACGATCCGAGGTAGCGGTCGAGGAGTTCGTGCCGCGACACGTGGCCATCATCATGGACGGCAACCGCCGTTGGGCGCGCGAGCGCGGACTGCCCGAGGCACAGGGCCATGGCGCTGGCGTGGATGCCATCCGCCCTATCGTCGAACGTGCGCAAGAGCGCGGCGTGAGGGTCCTCTCGGTCTTCGCCTTCAGCCGAGAGAACTGGCAGCGTGGGCGCGGTGAGGTCCAGACCCTGTTCTCGCTGCTTGACGCGGCCATCGCCGACTACACCCCCGATCTGGTGCGTCAGGGCGTGCGGGTGCGGATCCTGGGGCGCCTCGACGAGCTTGATCAGTCCACGCGTGCCTCCATCGGAGAGGCACTGCAGGCCACGGCTGGCGGTACCTCCATGACCCTGAACGTGGCCTTCAACTACTCGGGCCGCTGCGAGATCGTCGATGCTGCGCGGCGGTGCCTGGCTGACGGTCTGAGCCCCGAGCAGATCGACGAGGACGCCCTCTCGTCCCGGCTCTACACGGTCGAGCCATCCGAGCTCGATCTGCTCATCCGGACGGGCGGCGACCAGCGCATCAGCAACTTCCTGCTCTGGCAGGCCGCCTACGCCGAGCTCTACTTCACCGACCGGTACTGGCCTGATTTCGACCCGGCTGCGTTCGACGCGGCGTTGGCCGAGTACGCGCGCCGCTCGCGACGTTTCGGCCGCTAGCCGCTCGTGCTGCGCCAGCGCCTCCTGAGCGCGGCGATCCTGGGGCCGATCGTCGTGCTGGTCTTCCTGGCCGGCGAACCCTGGCTGACCATCGGCGTGGCGCTCATCGCGCTCATCGCGGCACATGAAGCCTTTCGCCTGCTGGCCTTGGCGGGTCTGCCGGGTGAACGAGCCATCGGGCTCGTCGCTGCGCCGGTGGCCGTGATGGGGATGGCCCTGCTGGGGCCCCGGGACGGGGCGATCGCTGCCTTCGTGGCGGCGGTGCTCATCGCGTCGGCGCTGGCCGCCTTCCGGCGGGACGTGGCGCGGAACGGGTTCGTGGCGTGGGCCGGCACCTCCTTCGCCGCACTGTATGTGTCACTGCTCGCCTTCGTACCGGCCATCCTCGTAACGGCCCCCTCGATCGGGCCCAGCGCATCGCTGGGCGGCTTCCTCGATGAGGGGCGCGTGTGGCTGCTGGTGCTCGTGCTCACGGTCTGGAGCTTCGACACGTTCGCCTACCTTGCCGGCAGGACCCTCAAGCGGGGCCGGTTCCTGGACCACATCTCCCCCAGCAAGACCTGGAGCGGGGTCATGGGTGGCACGCTCGCGGCAGTCATCGTCTGTGCGCTGCTCGTCGCCGGCTCCGGCCACCACGTGCTGGCCGGCGTGGCGCTGGGCCTGCTCATCGCCGTCGCGGCACAGGGTGGCGATGTGGCCGAGTCCCTGCTCAAGCGAGCGGCGGGAGCCAAGGATTCGGGAACCCTGATCCCCGGTCACGGTGGCATCCTGGATCGCATCGACTCCTTCCTCTTCGCCGCCCCAGCCATGTACGCCGGGCTGATCCTGATACAGCTGCTGCCTAACGGCGGTTCGGCGTGAGCCACGAGGTGCGCGCCGAGCAGCGCGTGGCACTGCTGGGCTCGACCGGATCGATCGGGCGGCAGACGCTGGATGTCCTGGGCGCCGCTCGCCAACGCTTCCGGGTCGTGGCCCTCGCGGCGGGTTCCGATCACGGCATGCTGACCGAGCAGATCGCTGCCTTCCGTCCGGAGGTGGTGGCCATGGCTGACGCGGAGGCGGCTGGCCGCCTTGAGCTGCCGGAGGGCGTTCGCTTGGAGGAAGGCGCCGATGCCCTGGAGCGGATGGCGACCCGCGACGACGTCGATCTGGTCATCGTCGCGACGGGCGGCATCGTCTCGCTCCGTCCCGTGCTGGCCGCGTTGCGGACGGGCAAGGTGGTGGCCACCGCCAACAAGGAGACGCTCGTGGTCGGGGGCCACCTCGTCATGCCCTTGGCGCGTGCGCTGGCGACCGGCGCGTCTGCGCGTGACGCGGCGGATCCCTTCGCCTCGCCGCTGGCCTGGCTGCGGCCCATCGACTCCGAGCACTCCGCGCTTTGGCAGTGCTTGGTCGGGGAACGGATGAGCGAGGTGCAACGCCTGATCCTCACGGGATCGGGCGGCCCGTTCCGCGACTGGCCGCCGGAGCGTTTGGCGCGCGTCACGCCCGCTGACGCGCTGGCGCACCCCACCTGGAGCATGGGCCCGAAGGTCACCATCGACTCCGCGACTCTCATGAACAAGGGTCTTGAGGTATTGGAGGCGTGCTGGCTGTACGATGTCGATCTGCCTAGGATCAGCGTCGTCATCCACCCGCAGAGCCTCATCCACTCCCTGGTCGAGTTCGTGGACGGCTCGATCAAGGCACAGCTCGGACTTCCTGACATGCGTATCCCTATCCAGTACGCGGTGACATATCCCCACCGCACGCTTGGCCCCGCGCCTCGGCTGGACCTTCTGGAGCACTCCACGATGACCTTCCAGGCGCCCGATGAGACGCGCTTTCCGGCGATTCGCATCGCCCGTGCCGCCGGACAGCGAGGACCTTGGGCGTCCACCGCCCTGATCGCCGCCGACGAGATCGCGGTCGATCGTTTCCTGTCGGGCAGCCTGGCCTTTCAGGACATCGCCTCGTTGGCCTCGGACGCGGTGGAGCGATTCGGATCCGGATCCGGCGAGCCGGGCGTGGAGGCGCTCATCGGACTCGATGCGGAGGTCCGTGCCTGGGCCGAGACGGCCAGCCCACGGCAGGAGCGCTGATCGATGGAGCTTCTCGACGGCGTCATCAACATCGCGCTGCTGCTGGTCATCCTGGTGACGCTCGTCGTCATCCACGAGTTCGGCCACTTCATCACGGCCCGCCGGGCCAAGGTCCGAGTCCACGAGTTCGGCATCGGCTTCCCGCCCCGGGCCAAGATCATCGGGCGCGACTCGGAGACGATCTATACGCTGAACTGGCTGCCCATCGGCGGGTTCGTGCGGCTGGAGGCCGAGGAGGGCGAATCCGACGATCCGCGCGCGTTCGTCAATCAAGGCCTGGCCACGCGACTGGTGATCCTCCTTGCCGGCGTGGTCATGAACATCCTGCTGGCCATCCTGATCTTCTCGTTCATCGCCGGCTTCGCCGATCCCGTCTACAACGCCCGCATCGCCAGCGTCCAGCCCGATTCGCCGGCGGAGGCGGCCGGGCTGCTGGGCGGTGACCAGGTCGAGACCGACCCTCAGGGCCGGCCCATCTATGACGAGACGGGCGATCTCATCGTGGCCATCGACGGCCGGCGCTTCGCCGTGTTCGACAGCGTGGGCCTTACCAACGACTCACCCCAGAGCGCCTACCTCCGCGAACGGGCCGGGCAGCCGGTGGTCCTCACCCTCGAGCGCCGCGATGGCAGCATCGGCGACGTCACCGTGACGCTGCGGCCGCCGGGGCAGCCGACGGAGGGCGTGCTGGGCGTCGTCTTCAACGCGTTCCCGCTGGAGGACGTCACTCGTGATCCCGTCGATGCCGTGGCAACGGGGCTTCGCCGCACGCTGGATGCCTCCACGCTGATCCTGCGCGGCCTGCGCGACCTCATCACGAACATCACCAACCCGCAGGTGTCGGGGCCGGTGGGCATCGTCTCGACCGTGGGATCCTTCCGCTCCGAGCTGCCGCCCATCTTCATGCTCTGGCTGATCGGCCTGCTCTCAGCGAACCTGGCGGTCGTCAATGCCCTGCCGTTCCCGCCCATGGACGGTGGGCGCGTGGCCGTCTCCGTGATCCAGGCGATGAGCGGGAATCGCGTCACGCCAGCCGTGGAACGCGCGGTGTACCTGGCCGGCTTCGTCCTGCTCATGGGCCTATTGGTCTGGATCACGTTCTTCGACGTGGGCCTGCTTCAGCGACGAACATGATCAGCGGCAGAGGGCCCGTGGGCGGCCCTTCCGCGGAGGCTGTGCGGGATGATGGCCCGCCCTCAGCGGCGGGTGCCGGGCGACACGTGCCGCACGTCCCCGTCGAAGGCCAGCTCGATCTGCCCGGCCGGCGCAGCTCCGTCACCGTGGATGTCGCCGGGGTGCTGGTCGGCTCGCGCCATCCCGTCGTGGTCCAGTCGATGACCAACACGGACACCGCCGACGCCGACGGCACGGCGCTCCAGGTGGCCGCCCTGGCCCACGCCGGCAGCGAGCTCGTGCGCGTTACCGTCAACAACGAGGCTGCCGCGGCGACCGTGCCGGCGATGGTGCGCAAGGTGCGTGATCTGGGTATCGCCGCGCCCATCGTGGGGGACTTCCACTACAACGGCCACAAGCTGCTGGTCGAGTTCCCGGAGATGGCCCGGAGCCTGGACAAGTACCGCATCAACCCGGGCAACGTCGGCGCCAAGCGTCACGACGAGCACTTCGCGACGATCGTGCGCGTGGCCATGGAGCAGGGCAAGCCGGTGCGCATCGGCGTCAACTGGGGCTCGCTGGACCAGGCGCTCCTGACCGAGCTGATGGACCAGAATGCGCGCCTGCCGGAGCCGCGCGACTCCCGCGACGTGATGATCGAGGCGATGATCCAGTCAGCGCTGCGCTCCGCGACGCTGGCCGAGGAGACCGGTCTGGCCCACGACCGGATCATCATCAGCGCCAAGGTCTCCGGTGTGCAGGACCTGGTAGACGTCTACCGGCGGCTGGCACCCCTGTGCGACTACCCGCTGCACCTCGGCCTGACGGAGGCGGGCCTGGGCATGAAGGGCATCGTGGCCTCCACGGCCGGGTTGTCGATCCTGCTCAACGAGGGCATCGGCGACACGATCCGGGTATCGCTCACTCCAGCGCCGGGCGGCGACCGCACCGACGAGGTCCACGTCGCGCAGCAGGTGCTTCAGTCGCTGGGCCTGCGCTCCTTCGTGCCGCAGGTGTCCGCTTGTCCGGGCTGCGGCCGCACCACCAGCACGTTCTTCCAGGAGATGGCCGAGCGCATCGGCGACCACCTGCGCCGGCGGATGCCGGAGTGGAAGCCGCTCTACCCGGGCGTGGAGGAGATGCGCGTGGCCGTCATGGGCTGCGTGGTCAACGGACCGGGCGAGTCGAAGCACGCCGACATCGGCATCTCGCTACCGGGCACCTTCGAGGAGCCGGTGGCACCGGTCTTCGTGGACGGCGCGCTGCGGACGACGCTGCGGGGCGAGGGTCTGGTGGACGAGTTCATCGGGATCATGGAGGAGTACGTCGACCGGCGGTACGGCTCCGGTGCAGGAGCAGCGGTCACCCTGCGCTAACATAGCCCACCCCCGCACTCGCCCGTCTTGTAGGCGCACCCTGACCAGGAGGAATCGTGTCCCAGGACGGCTTCGTCAAGAGCATCACGCGCCAGTCCGAGGACTTCCCGGGCTGGTACAACGACGTCGTCCTCAAGGCGGAGCTGGCCTCCTACTCGCCGGTCCGTGGCTGCATGATCATCCGGCCCTACGGCTACTCGGTCTGGGAGTCGATGCGCGACGAGCTGGATCGGCACATCAAGAGGACCGGCCACCAGAACGTCTACTTCCCGCTCTTCGTCCCCCGCTCGCTCCTGGAGAAGGAGGCCGAGCACGTGGAGGGCTTCGACCCGCAGGTCGCCTGGGTGACCCACGCTGGCGGCAAGGAGCTCGACGAATGGCTGGCCATCCGGCCCACCAGCGAGGCGCTCATCGCCGAGGTGGTCAAGGACTGGATCCAGTCCTATCGCGATCTGCCGCTGCTCATGAACCTGTGGAACAACGTCGTGCGCTGGGAGCTGCGCACGCGGCTCTTCCTGCGCACGGCCGAGTTCCTTTGGCAGGAGGCGCATACCTTCCACGCCACCGAGGCGGAGGCGGCCGAGGAGGTGGCAACCGGCCTGGAGGCGTATCGGGCCGTGGCCGAGGACTGGCTGGCCATCCCGGTGGTGCGCGGTGTGAAGAGCCGCGCGGAGACCTTCCCCGGCGCCGTGTACAGCCATGCCATCGAGGCCATGATGCGCGACCGAAAGGCGCTCCAGGCGGGCACCAGCCACATGCTGGGGCAGAACTTCGCCAAGTCGGCGGGCATCGAGTTCCTGGATCGCGACAACCAGCGCAAGGCGCCCTTCGGCACGTCCTGGGGCTTCTCCACGCGTATGGTGGGCGCCACCATCATGGCCCACGGGGACGACTCCGGGCTTGTCCTGCCGCCCAACGTTGCGCCCCAGCAACTGGTCATCGTGCCCATCTTCCGAAAGGAGGACGATCGCGCCGCTGTGGCAGCCGCGATAGAAGGCCTGGAACCCGCCCTGCGCGACGTCACGACGGCCTCAGGACCCCTGCGCTACACGGTTGACTGGCGGGACGAGTCGCCGGGCTTCAAGTACAACCACTGGGAGCTGCGTGGCGTTCCATTCCGCTTGGAGGTCGGTCCCCGCGACGTGGCCGCCGGTCAAGGCGTCCTGGTGCGGCGACTGGACCGGGCCAAGGAGGCGCTGCCCCTGTCGGCTCTCGCCGAGCAGCTCCCGCTGCGCCTGGCCG
>JBBSMF010000017.1:0-10707 GCA_038233295.1 Candidatus Limnocylindrales bacterium
GATCTACTGGCGCTACGAGCAGTCTGTGCGCCGTGCGGAGAGCCGCGCCGGCTGGCTCACGGCAGCCACCGGCGCGCTGCTTGCCCTGCGCCGCGACCTGATCGCGCACGTTCCCGAGCACAGCTCCTTCGACCACATCGCACCTCTCCAGGTGCGCGAAGCCGGGCGGCTGATCATGGCCATCCCGGAGGCCGTGGCCACCGATCGCGTGGTGGCCGGCTTGGGCGATCAGTTCCGTGCCCGCTCGCGCACGGCGACCCGAGGCATCGCCGCGAACCTGGCCATGGCCGGGCGGCTGTCGCCCTGGCGCCGACCGGAGGCGGCCATCGCCATCTGGTCCCACAAGCTCCTGCGCTGGGCCTCGCCGTGGGCCGTGCTGACAGCCTGTGCCGCCGCTTCCTGGCTGGCGGCTCGTGGTCAGCGCCGCTACGGCCTCGTGCCGGCGGCGATCATCAGCGTGACTCTGGTAGCGACCATGGAGCTCCGGGCACGGCGAGCTTCACGAGCCGGTACGCGCGTCGGGACGGCCTGCCTGGCCATCGTGGCCGTCAACGCCGCCTTCGTGCGCGGCTGGCTGAACCTTCTGGCCCGCCGGCGCATCTACGTCTGGCATGGCCATCATTGGCAGGCCGAGGAGGAGCGGCGGGCCCAGGATCTCCCTTAGGGCAGTGTCCCCACGGGCGCCATCTTCTGGGCGATCCAGGCGCGGACATCGGTCATGTGCAGCCGAGTCGAGTCCTTGGGCACCGTCTGCTTGGTCGCCCAAGTGGGATCTGCGAAGACCACGCGGGCCTTGTCGGGAGACCTGGCACCCGTCAGCTGGTCGCGTAGCCAGAGCGCGTCGGCGGCTGTGCGGGGCATGTCCGTGGTGATGTGGGAGATGGAGCCCGAGCGCAGCGTCTCCAGGTCTGCTCCGCCAGAGGTCACCTTGCCGATGGCGGAGAAGATGAGGGCCTGCTGGCGCCGCGCACGCTGGTAGTCGCTGTTCCTTGCCGACCCGACGGTGCCCTTCCGACTTCGGACGTAGACGATGGCCCGTTTGCAGTTGTTGATGGTGCCCGAGCAGCGCGTGGCACTGGCGCCCTTGACCAGCCGATCGGTGGCGGCCGAGAACCGGATACCGAATGGTGGCGTGCCCGAATCCTGGTAGTAGGGATCGACGATGGAGGCCGGGATATCGACGCGGATCCCGCCGGCGGCGTCCACCATGGCGTCGAAGCCGGTGAACCGGATATAGGAGTAGTAGTCGATCTCCAGGCGCAGGGCGTGGGCGACGTCCATCCGGAGACGATCGAGAGCGGCCGGCTCGATGGCGTCGGTCGAGCCCTTCTTGTAGCCGCCGTAGAGGACGTTGATCTTCCGATCGCCGGAGGTCTTGGGACCACCAGCCGTTCGATTGTCGGGGTGGAGAGGGAACCGGACGGTGGAGCGCGGGATGCTGGCCATGGCGATCTTGCCCCTGACCGGGTCCAGCGAGACGACCATGATCACGTCGGTGTGCTCCTGGTACTTGTAGTCCTCACGGTGATCCGAGCCGAGGAGCAGGATCGTCAGGCGGCCGTCCTCGCCGTAGGCGATGGTCGACCTCTCGCCGGCGGCTGAGCTGGCCGAGGCGGCGAAGGCGGTCAGAGTGGAACGAAGTCGATCCCCGGCGGCCGAGGCCCCGCGCAGTAGTTCGTTCAGCGCAGGGTGACCGCTGGCCGGCGGTGCGGCACCGTCCGTGGCGCCTGGCGCGCCTGCCTGCGATCCTGGCATGGCGTCGGGGCTCGCGGCCACACCTGGCAAGGCCACGACCAGGAGTAGCCCGGCCAGAGTGAGAGCGCCAAGACGATGGCGGACAACGGGCATGGTGACCTCCCCCTCGCGGGATCGCACGATCCCTTCATGCGCAGCGTAGACCCTGTGACAAGGGCGTCGAGCAGGCATTCGCCGGATTCCCCCCGGACCTTCCGCTTCGGTCGCTGCTGCCACATCGCGCGACCGCATCGCTACGCCCTGAGACGCGGCCCTCCCTCGGCGCGGCCCCTCCCCCTCAGCCCCCGGCTGGGGGCAACTGCAGGCCGTCGGGCACGGGGCCGCCGCCGATGCCCCTGGTCAGGGGCGGCGGGACGGGGATCGGCGTGGGCGGGACGGGGATCGGCGTGAGCGGGACGGGCGGCATGTTGCGATCGATCCAACCACGCACCGTGCTCAGGTACAGGACCGTGCCGTCCCTGGCTACCTTGTAACCGAAGGCCGGTGAGGCGAAGACCGCGCGTCCGCCCGACGCGAATCGCGCTCCGCGCAACATCTGGTACAGCGATGGTGCCGCACTGAGCGGGATGTCGGTGGTGAGGTGCTGGCCGGCCGCTCCCACCAGTGCGCCGAGCGCTGCACCGTCGCCGCGTTTGATGACTCGCCTGATGGCCGCCAGCACGAACTCCTGCTGCCGGCGGGTACGCCGCGCATCGGTGTTGCGGACGTTGCCCACCAGCCCCTTGCGGCTGCGCACGTAGACCAGGGCACGCCGGCACGGGGTGAAAGGATCCGGGCAGCGGGCCTCGGAGGCACCGCCCAGTCGATAGCCGGAGACGCCGCCCGGGAACAGGATGCCGCGCGGTGGGCGGGGCTCATCGGAGAAGACGTAGTCGTAGATGCGCGCCGGGATGGACACCTTGACGCCGTCGACCGCATCGACCAACGCGTCGAATCCCGTGAAGCGGGTATAGGCGTAGTGATCGATCTCCACGCCCAGCGCATGACTGACGTCCTTGCGGAAGCGGTCGAGGGCTGGCCGCTCGATGACCCCCTCGCGGCGCTTCTTGTAGCCGAGGTACATCAGGTTGATGCGCTCCGAGCCGGACGTGGCCGCTCCCGGGTTGTCCGGATGTCGCGGGAAGAACACCACACTGCGGGGCACGCTGGCCGCCGCGATGCGACGGGTGTTGGGGTCCAGCGAGACGAGCATGATCACATCCGTGTGCTCGCGGTAGCGATAACCCTCGCGATAGTCCGAGCCCAGCAGCAGGATCGTCAGGCGGCCGTCCTGGCCCAGGCTGAGCCCCGACCCGTCGGGAGCATCGATGTCCAACCCGCCGAGCTGCTCCCGCAGTGTCTCGCGCAGGCTGGCCACGCGGTCAGCCAGGGAGCCGAGCAGCGACGGGTCAGCCGCTGTCGCGCCCGACGGACCAGCACCCGCCGACGCAGGGGTGGGCGCCGGAGAGACACCCCGCGCGGGCGAGGCCGTGGGCAGGGCCGAGCCGGCCAGCGTGAGCGAGAGAGCCATCACCACCCACCGGTGACGGAGGAGAAGAGACACAAGGATCCCCGATCGACGTACGGAAGGACGCGCGACACGCGCGTCGGACCGGCAAGCCTAGACCCTCGCAGGCGAACCCGCCACAGTCGAAAGGTCCTGCTACATCATCACCAGGCCGCCATCGACGGCCAGCACCTGCCCGGTGATGTAGGCCGCCTCGTCGGAGGCCAGGAAGCAGACGGCCGCCGAGATGTCCTCCGGCGTTCCGAATCGGCCCAGCGGCGTCCGTTCCGTGATCTCAGCCTGGAGCTTCTCCGGCAGCTCCTGCGTGAGCTCCGTCAGCACGAAGCCAGGCGCGACTGCGTTCACCGTGATGCCGCGGCTAGCCAGCTCGCGGGCACTCGCCTTGGTCAGGCCGATGAGGCCGGCCTTTGCCGCGGAGTAGTTGGCCTGGCCCATCTGCCCGGCCTGCCCGGACACGCTGGTGATGTTGATGATGCGGCCGCCGCGCGCCTTGAGCATGGGCCGCGTGACCGCCTTCAGCGTGTAGAAGGCACCGAACAGGTTGGTCTCAAGGACCTCTCGCCATGCCTCGGTGCTCATGCGCATGATCAGGTCGTCGCGCGTGATGCCGGCATTGTTGACCAGGATGTCGATGCGGCCGAACTCGACCGTGGCAGCCTTGATGAGCGCCTCCGCGGCTGCCGGATCGGTCACGTCAGCCTGCACCTGCAGCGCCCGGCGGCCCAGCGCCCTGACGGTCTCCGCCGTGTCCTCGGCAGCGGCCTGGTTGCGGCTGAAGCTGAAGCAGACATCGGCACCCTGCTCTGCAAGCCGCAGCGCGATGGCCCGTCCGATGCCGCGAGAACCGCCCGTCACGACGGCGGCCTTGCCCGATAGGTCGATCATGCCGGCACCTTGCGGTGAGCATGCTCAGGTTCGCCCGGCACGACGTCATCCAGTGGGACCGGCGGTCCCTCGCGGTCCTCCAACACGGCGATCAACCGCGCGGGCATGGGGTCCACCGAGTCCCAGTCGACCGGCGCGCGGACCGAGGCGACCGGCTCCACGCTTTCCGCACGACGGCCGTTGGCCGGGTCGGCGGTCCACTCCACGGCCGCGGCACCACTGGTGAAGCCGGCTCCGAACGCGACGAAGACGATCTTGTCGCCGACCTTCACACGCCCGAAGTCCACGGCCTCGGCCAGCGCGATGCCCACCGACGCGGCCGAGGTGTTCCCGTAGCGGTCGACGTTGACGAACATCTTGTCCATGGGCAGATCCAGCCCCTTGGCCACCGACTCGATGATGCGGATGTTGGCCTGGTGCGGGATGAATAGAGCGACCTCCGAGGGGTCCCAGCCGGCCCGGCTGATGGCCTTGAGGGCCGAAGTGGCCAGCGTCTTCGTGGCGTAGCGGTAGGTCTCCTTGCCCTCCATCCGCACGAAGTGCTCGCCGCGCCGCACGGTCTCGGCCGACGGCGGGCTCTTGGAGCCGCCGGAGGGCAGCCAGATCATGTAGGCACCATCCGGGTCGGTGGTCATCTCCATGCCGGCCAGTCCCCCGCCTTCCTCGTCCGAGGCGGAGACCACCACCGCACCCGCCCCATCGCCGAAGAGGATGCAGGTATTGCGATCGCTGAAATCGAGGAACCGCGTGAGCAGCTCCGCGCCGATGACCAGCACGTGCCGGTACATGCCGCTGCGGATGAAGGCGTCGGCCGTGGCATAGGCGAAGACGAAGCCGGAGCAGGCGGCCATCACGTCGAAGGCGGCCGCGCGGGTATTGCCGATGGCCTCCTTGACCAGCGCCGCGGTGGAGGGCATCCAGTAATCCGGCGTGAGCGTGCCCACCAGGATCAGGTCGATCTCCTGGGGGTCCAGCCCGGCCACGGCGATAGCGCGCTTGCCGGCGATGGCCGCCAGCGTGGCCGTGGTCTCGTGAGGTGCCGCCACCCGCCGCTCGCGGATCCCCGTGCGCGAACGGATCCAGTCGTCCGAGGTGTCGACCAGCTTCTCCAGATCGGCGTTGGTCAACACGCGTTCCGGGGCGTAGTGCCCCCAACCCGTGATCCTTACGCTGCGAGGCACCATCCGACCGTCCTGTCCGCCGCTCACGATGGTTCGACCTCGATGAGTATCTGCTTCTGCTTCACCAGGGCGCCGCTCTCCGCGGCCAGCCGCCGGACCGTGCCACTGACATCACTCTTGATCTCGTTGAAGAGCTTCATGGCCTCGATGAGCCCGATGACCTGCCCCGCGCTGACGTGAGCGCCTTCCTTGACGTAGGGCGCCGCACCGGGCGAGGGCGAGGTGTAGAAGATGCCCGTGAGCGGCGCCACCACGGCGTGGAAGCGACTCGCCGGCTCCTCCGCGCCTTCCGCTGACGCGGCGGCGCCATCCGCGCCACCACGCAGCGGCGTGGATGTGGCACCGACCACCTGCTGAGCCGTCGCTGCCAGCGCGCCGGGCTTGGCCAGACGCAGCATGGTCCGGCCCGCCTCGACCTCCAGCTCGATCAGCTCGGAGCGCTGCAAGAGCGACTCGAAGCGGTCGATGAGCGCGAGCAGCTCCCCCGCCTCGCCGCGCTCGGTCTGCTCAGGCATCCCAGCGCCGCAGCACGAGGCAGGTGTTCTGGCCGCCGAAGCCGAAGGCGTTGATGATGGCCACGCGCGCATCACGGCGCCGGGCCGAGAGCGGCGTGCAGTCCAGGTCACCAACCTGTGGGTCGGGGTCGGTCAGGTTGATCGTGGGTGGCACGCAGCCCTCGAGCAGGGTCTTCACGGTGACCACGGTGGCGATGGCCCCGGCGGCACCCAAAGAATGGCCGATGGCGCTCTTGGTGGCCGTGATGCTGGCCCTGGGGGCATGGTCGCCCAGCAGCGAGCGGATGGCCTGGAGCTCGGCCACGTCGCCCTCGGCGGTGCTGGTGGCGTGGGCGTTGACGACATCCACCTCGGAGGGATCGATGCGGGCCTTTTCCAGCGCCCGTCGACTGGCCCGCAGCGCACCGGAGCCTCCCGGCGCGGGCAGCGTCATGTGGCTGGCGTCCGCCGTAGCGCCATAGCCGCACAGCTCGGCCAGGATGGTCGCGCCGCGTCGCTCGGCCTGTCCCAGCTCCTCCAGGATGACCACGGCGGCACCCTCGGCGCACACGAAGCCGTCCCGGCCCTGGTCGAATGGCCGGCTGGCGCCGGGGGGGTCGTCATTGCGCGTGGAGAGCGCTCGCATGGCCGCGAAACCGCCCACCGTGGCCTCGTGGATGGGCGCCTCCGAGCCGCCAGCGATCATCATGTCCGCGTCGCCGCGGCGGATGATCTCGAAGGCCTCCCCGATGGCGTGGCCGGACGATGCGCAGGCGCTCACCGCGGCGTAGTTGGGCCCTTGGGCGCCGGTGTTGATGGCCACCTGTCCGGAGGCCATGTTGGCGATGACCATGGGGATGAAGAAGGGGCTCAGCCGCTCCGGCCCGCGTGTCGCCCACAGCCCCACCTGGTCCATGAAGCTGCGCGTTCCGCCCAGCCCCGAGCCGATGAGCACGCCGGTCGACTCGCGCATCTCGGCGGCCAGCTTCCCCGGCAGGCCCGCCTGGGTCATGGCCTCGCGCGCGGCCACCAGCGTGAACTGCGTGTAGCGGTCGTTACGCCGGATCTCCTTGCGGTCCAGGACGGTGCTGGCATCGAAGTCGACGACCTCACCGGCCATCTGGCTCTGCACGCGAGAGGGGTCGAAGACCTCGATCCGGCGGACACCCGACTCACCTGCCACCAGCCGCCGCCAGGTGGTGGGAACGTCATTGCCCAGAGGCGTCACGGCACCCAGGCCGGTGATCACCACGCGTCGCTGTCCATCGATCATCTGATCAACCTCCCGGTGCGCACCGTGGCGGCACGATAGACGTCGCCCGGCAAGCCGCGCGAGGAAAGCTCGTCGGCCACCCCTTGCGCGTCGAAGGTGGAGCGGAAGAGCTCCGCCCGCGGCTGGTCCCCGTCGATGGTCAGCATGGCCCAACCGGCCGTGGCCTCCCCGTCGAAGGCGTACCCGCACGAGCCCGGATTGCAGATGAGCTTGCGGCCCAGCTCCCGCACGTCCGCCACATGGGTGTGTCCGCAGGCGATGACGCGCGCGTCCGTGCGTGTCACCCGCTCCACGGTCACCGACGGATCAAGATCCGTGGCCAGGCCGCTGGTCTGGCTGCCCGGCGAGGCATGGCAGATGAGCACCATGTGCTCGCCCAACATCACTCGACGCTCAGAGGGCAGGCGCCGCAACCACTCGACCTCGTCATCGGCCAGCTCGTCGTGTGCCCACTCCGCAGCCAGGCGCTGTGCGGCGGGCACCTCGTCGAGCCAGGGGAAGGCCGCCGCGTAGTCGGCGTCCGCCACGGCCACGTCCGTGTTGCCCTGGATGACGATCACGCCACCGGCCGCCTCCATCTCGCGCAGGCGCCGCACCACCTCGGACGGTCGAGGGCCGTTCATGACCAGGTCGCCGGTCACCGCGATGAGCTGCGGCTTCTGGCGCTTGATGTCCTTCAGGGCGGCCTCGAAGGCCGTGATGTTGCCGTGGATGTCGCCCAACACGGCGATGCGCTCGGGCATCAGTCCAGTGCCCCGGCCGGGGGGATCACGAAGGAGAGCAGCGCCTCGCAGGCGACCTCGCCGTCCACGCTGGCCAGAGCACGGCCCTTCCCGAAGCGGCGGCCCAGCTTCTCCATGGTGACCTCCAGGGAGAGCCGATCGCCCGGCTGCACGATCCGCTTGAAGCGGCACTCCTCGATGCCCGCGAAGAGCCCGATCCGATCACCGAAGCCCGGCTGGCGGGCCACGTAGACGGCCATGGTCTGGGCCAGTGCCTCCACCTGCAGCACGCCGGGCATCACCGGCAACCCCGGGAAGTGGCCCTGGAAGAACCACTCCGACGCGGTGACCCCCTTCTCGCCGCGGATGTAGCCGCGCTCGGGCTCATAGCCCACGATGCGGTCCACGAGCAGGAACGGCCAGCGGTGCGGGATCAGCTCCTGGATGGCCTTGGCGTTGAGCAGCGGCGCGGCGGCGGCGGTCTGGTCGATCATCGGCTCCTCATGGTGGTCAGGTCTTGACGCCGGCCGCAGCGGCCAGGAAGGCCGCGCTGCCCACGCGATCGAGCAGGTTGGTCGTGAAGCGACCCTCAAGGAACGTGGCGTCCTCGATGAGCGCGCGATGGAACGGGATGTTCGTCTTGAGCCCGTCCACCACCAGCTCGCCGAGCGCAACGCGCGCCCGGTCGATGGCCGTGGGCCGGTCGGGACCCCAGACGATGAGCTTGCCCAGCAGCGAATCGTAATAGGGCGGCACCTCGTATCCCGCATACAGGTGCGTGTCCATCCGGACGCCCGGGCCGCCGGGCTGCACGAAAGCGTGCACGGGACCGGCCTGGGGCCGGAAGTCGTGCTCCACATCCTCGGCATTGATGCGGAACTCGATAGCGTGGCCGCGCAGCGCGATGTCCGCCTGCGAGTAGCCCAGCGGCTCGCCGGCGGCGATGCGGATCTGCTCCACGACCAGATCGATGCCGGAGAGCATCTCCGTCACGGGATGCTCTACCTGGATACGGCAGTTGATCTCGATGAAGTAGGCCTCGCCCTTGCTGTCGACCAGGAACTCCAGCGTGCCCACGTTCTCATAGCCCGCCCCGACCACGGCCCGCACGGCGCTATCGGCCAGCTCGGCGCGACGCACGAGGTCCAGGGCGGGCGTGGGCGCCTCTTCCACGACCTTCTGGTGGCGCCGCTGCACGGAGCAGTCCCGCTCACCGACGTGAACGCCGTTGCCGTAACGGTCGACGATGACCTGCACCTCCACGTGGCGGTTCTCGTCCAGCCACTTCTCCAGGTAAAGCGAGTCGTCACCGAAGGCCGCGCGCGCCTCGGAGCGGCAGATGGTGAGCGCCTGCTGGAGCTCCCGGGTGGAGCGGACCAGACGCATGCCTCGGCCGCCGCCACCGGCGGAGGGCTTGATGAGCACCGGGTAGCCGATCCGCCCCGCCTCGGCCAGGGCGTGGTCGTCATCGCGCAGCATGCCGTCCGAGCCGGGGATGGTGGGCAGGCCCTGGCGGCCCAGCAACTGGCGCGTGCCGGCCTTGGAGGCGAAGCGTTCCAGCACCTCCGGCGGCGGCCCGATGAAGGTCAGTCCGTGGGCGCGGGTCATCTCGGCGAAGGTGTCGTCCTCGGAAAGGAACCCGTACCCCGGATGCACGGCGTCGCAACCGGTCACGACGGCCGCCGAGAGGATGGACGCTACGGATAGGTAGCTGCGCCGAGCCTCGGCCGGTCCCACGCAGATGGCCTCGTCCGCCATCTGCACCGCGCGCGAGTCGCGATCCGCCTCGCTGTAGGCCACCACCGCGCCGATGCCCATCTGGCGGCAGGCACGCAGGATGCGCAGGGCGATCTCGCCGCGGTTGGCGATCAGGATCCGACCGAACATCAGGACGGCCCGGATCGGGTCGGCGGGCGATCCACACGGGCGATCTCCTGGCCGTACTCGACAGCCTCGGCAGACTCCACCAGGATCCGGCCCAGGACCCCATCGGCCGGCGCGACCACGTCGTGTCGGATGCCCAGGACATCGACATGTCCCAGCACATCGCCGGTGCGGAAAGAGCGGCCCACCTCCAGTCCCTCCGCCGGCTGGAAGTAACCCACGGCCGGCGAGGTGACCATCGACCGGTCGGCATGGGCTCCGTCGCCCTCACTCCTGCGGGCGGCGTCGCCGGAGCGCCTGTCGCGGGGCTCGCGCGCGCGGCTGGCGCCGCTACCGCCGGCGGCGTGGTTGACGCCGGAGGCCTCTCCGGCGGAGCCGCCTGCGCCGCCGCGGCGGAGACGGACCCGCCAATCTCCGTGTCGGACCTCCAGCTCTCCCAGGCTGGCCGCTCCGAAGCGAGCGATGAGGGCCGGCAGCACGTCCTCTGCCACACGCGTCAGCTCGCGCTGGGCGGCCTCGCTGTCCAGGGCTGTCCGGCGCGAGTCGTCGGGCACTACACGTCCTCCCGCAGCGGCGGCTCATCCCAGTCATCGGCCGCACCGGGGCGCAGCGGCCCCAGGTCCGTGCCCAGCATGCCGCGGCCGGAGCCCAGAAGCATGCGCAAGCGCTCGGTGAGGCTCTGGCGCTCCTGTCGCGGAGTCACGACGGAGCCGCTGTCGGCGAAGGCGCCCATCATTCGGAAGCGGGCGTAGCGGTCGTCGAGCAGCACATCCAGGTCGCGCGCCATCAGCTCGTCCAGCTGCTCCACGATCTTGGTGCCGAGCCGTCGGGCGGTCTCTTCTGGCGCGGCGTGTGCCCCCTCGCGGGGCTCGCCCACCACGATGTCGATGACACCGAGGGCCTGTTGCTCGCCCGCCGTGAGACGCATGGCCACAGCCGCCTGCTGAGCGGCCTCGGGTGAGCGCCACAGGATGGAAGCGCAGCCCTCGGGGGAGATCACGGAGTA
>JBBSMF010000018.1:0-10598 GCA_038233295.1 Candidatus Limnocylindrales bacterium
CCCGTAACGCTACCCCGGCGAGCACAAGCGGAGCGCGGCGCGCCCGGCAGCGGGCCGCCCGCCCGTAACGCTACCCCGGCGAGCACAAGCGGAGCGCGGCGCCGAAGAGGCCGACGCGCGAAGCTATCGCCTGGCCCTGACCCGCGGCGTGAGCCGCCGCGCTCGCTACAGGTTGCCGCGTAGGGCCTGTTCGCGTTCGATGGCCTCGAAGAGCGCCTTGAAGTTGCCCACGCCGAAGCCGCGCGAGCCGTGCCGCTCGATGATCTCGAAGAAGAAGGTCGGCCGGTCCTGGACCGGCCGCGTGAAGATCTGGAGCAGGTAGCCCTCCTCGTCGCGGTCGGCCTCGATGCCCAGCTCCTCAAGCGTGTCGATGGGCACACCCACGTCGCCCACGCGGTCGGGAAGGGTCTCGTAGTACGAATGCGGCATGCCCAGGAACTGGACGCCCAACTCCCGCAGGCGACGCACGGACCCCACGATGTCCTCGGTCCGCAACGCGATGTGCTGCGTGCCGGCATCCAGATACCAGTCCAGGTACTCCTGGATCTGGCTCTTCTTCTTGCCCGCCGCCGGCTCGTTGATGGGGAACTTGACCCGGCCATTGCCGTTGGTCATGACCTTGGACATCAGCGCCGAGTAGTCGGTGTGGATGACCTTGTCGTCGTAGTGGATCAGCTGGCTGAAGCCGAGCACGTCCCGGTAGAAATCGACATAGCGGTTCATGTCGCCCAGGCCCACGTTGCCCACGCAGTGGTCGACCTCCAGCAGGGACATCCCGGTCGCAGCCGGCGCCTGGTTCTTGGTGCGCTTGTAGCCTGGCGCGAAGACGCCGCTGTAGTCGCGCCGGTCGATGAACGAGTGAACGACCTCACCGTAGGTGTGGATGGACGAGCGGCGCAGGATCCCGTCGTCGGAGGGCAGCTCGGTGGGTTCCAGGTAGGACCGCGCGCCGCGCTTGGTCGTCTCCTGCCAGGCGGAGGTCGCGTCGTCCACCAGGAAGGCGATGTCATGAACCCCGTCGCCGTGCCTGTGCACGTGCTCGGCGATCTCGCCCTCGGGCGTGAGCGGTGCCGTGAAAACGAAGCGGATGTCGTTCTGGACCATCACGAAGGACGAGCGGTCACGGACGCCGGTCTCCAAGCCCGAGTAGGCCACGGGCGTGAAGCCCCACAGCGCACGGTAGTAATGCGCCGCCTGCCGGGCGTTGCCCACCCAGAACTCGACATGATCGATGCCCTTGAGCGGCAGGAAGTCCTGCGCCTCGGCATACGCGTCCTTGTTGAGGTGCGCTCCGGACTGGTTGGCCGCGCCCAAGCGATCCAGGGTCTCGGTCATCGCTGGTCCTCCTCCGTACTTGGCTGGCACGCGAGGAGGGAGGATACCGGCGACGAGGGTCGTCCGCCTGGAGCGGGATCGGGTGCGAGGGCCGATTCACCGCGCGGCACGGACCGTCAGATAGAGGAATCGACCGTCGGCCTCGATCAGGCGGTACACCAGCCCGTCGCGGCCAAGCCGGCGATCGCGCCTGTGGGTGGGCGCATCCGACGGAAATGCCAGCTGCTCGAGGATCGCCTCGGCCGCTGCTGCTCCCAGGCCTGGTTCGACCCCCTGGACCAATGCACGGAAGCAAGCGACGCGCACCCCATGGCCCAGATCGGGACTCCTGAAGCACATCGGTGAGATCCCAAATGGACCCGCCGAGACTGTAGCGTGCACGGTCTATCGTACGCTGGGAATGCCACACGCTGACTCTCAGAAGGCGACCATCGGTCCCTGGCGTATCGCTTACGACCGCGATACGACCGCCGTACCGTGGCTCGGACGCCGCAAGCGGAAACGATGAGCAGAACGATGCCTGTCGCCGAGGCACACTGCACCGGGCAGGTGTCCCCCCGCCGGCGGCGGCTGGACGAGATGACCTTCCTGGCCCAGGTGGCGCGGCTGGCGGCGTCCACGAGGACGTGGGACGAGCTCATGGTCACCATCGTGGATCGCGCGCAGGAAGCGGCACGGGCGGATGTCTGCTCGCTCTACCTGATGGATCGCGACGGGGCGGGGATCACGCTGGCCGCCACGAACGGCCTGGCCAAGGAGTACATCGGGCGCGCCAAGCTTCGCCTGGGGCAGGGCATCACCGGGATCGTGGCCGAGACGCGGACGCCCATCACCAGCCTGGACATCCGCAACGACGCGCGCTTCGCCTGGATCACCGGACGCGACCAGCCGCACACCTCCATGTGCTCCGTGCCGCTCGTCTGGAACGACCAGGTGGTAGGCGTGCTCAACGTCCAGACCGTCCGACCTCGTCGCTTCCGCGACTCGGATGTGCGCTTCCTCGAGACGCTCGCGGCGTTGCTCGCCGGGATGGTGGAGAAGGGGCGGCTGCAGCAGGAGGCCGAGGCGCAGATCGAGAGCCTGCGCGCCATCGATGAGGCCCGGGCGAACCTCATCGCTGTGGTCACCCACGCGCTGCGCACGCCGCTGGCCGTGGTGCGCGCCTACGTGGAGCTGCTGGGCGGCCGCGCGCAGGCAGGCGAGCAGCCGGATGCGCAGGACTGGCAGCGGGAGGCATTGCAACAGGTCGACCGGCTGGACCAGGCCGTCGACTCGATCCTGGAGAGCATGCGCATCTTCCCCTCGGGCTCGATGGAGATGGGCACGATGGACCTGACCGCGGTGGTCGAGGAGACGGTCCGGGATCTGGGCCCGCTGTTCCGCCGTCACCGGCTGGCGACCGACTTCCTGGAGCGACCCCTTCACGCGATCGGTGCTGCCGAGCCCACGCGACGGCTGCTCGGCTATCTTCTTGAGAACGCGGCCAAGTACGCGCCGGTCAACGGTGCCATCGACCTGTACGGCTGGCGGGCGGAGGACCGAGCCTACCTGGCCATCACGGACGACGGACCGGGCATCCCCGAGGAGTGGCGGGAGCGGATCTTCGACCCCTTCGTCCGCCTGGACGATTCACCGCGTGGAGCGGGCATCGGGCTTTTCGCCGCGCGCCACCTGGCGGTCTCGATGGGCGGCGCGCTTCGCGTCGAGCCACGGCTGCCGCGCGGCAGCCAGTTCGTGCTGGAGCTCGCGGCCGTCGGACCTGACCCTTAGCCCTCGGGTCAGGCGACGGCCAGCCGACGATCAAGCGGCGGCTACGTCCCGTGCTGGGAGGAGTCCCTCGTCCATCTGCTCACGTTCGTCGTCGCCGAAGAGCACGGCGATGGCCGGTCGGGCACCCAGGACGCGTCCGTCTCGACCATGCAGCGCGTTGACGCAGGCCGGCCGGTCCCCGCGGGCATCCCGATCCGGATGCAGCGAGGGGAAGTGACGCCAGGCCGGACCCTCGGCATGATCGACCTCGACGAGGCGGCAGCCGCAGGTACGGCAGCTGACCGGCCCGTACGGTTCGGGCGCCGGAAGCCAGGAAGAGCGGGTGTCGGTCATGGTCAGCCTCGCGGTGCACGCGGGGTCACGGCCCCGCACCCCATAGGCTAGGTGCGCGCACGCACCGGGTCAGCGTCGGGGCGGTGTCACTTGGGTTGCGAGTCGGTTACGCGGGTTCGTCGGCCCGCGGGGTCGGCGCTCGGGAGCCATCCCCGGCCGGATCCAGTCGGTAACCGACGGCGCGCACGGCGGAGGGCTTCGGGGCATCCAGCGCAGCCAGCTTCTCGCGCAACCGAGCGAGGTGCGGCTTGAGCCAGAGGGGATCGGGATCGGGCACGCCGGGCCAGCCCGCGGCGAGGAGATCCTGGTGCGGCACCACCTCGCCGAGTCGCTCGATCAAGCGGCGCAGAAGGCGGAACTCGATGATCGTGGCCTCTACCACCTCGCCGCGCCAACGGATCTCGTGCCGGCGCAGGTCGAGCTGCCAGTCGTCCGCTGGCGCTGCGGCGGCGGTGGACGTGCGGCGGGTCAGGGCGCGGATGCGGGCCAGCAGCTCGTCCGAGCGGAAGGGCTTGCTGACGTAGTCGTCCGCGCCCAGATCGAGGAGCTCCACGAGCGATGCGCTTTCGCGCTCGCCGGTGACCACGATGATGGGCGTGGCACTCTGCGCGCGGATGGCGCGACATACCTCCGAGCCGTCCCGGCCGGGCATAGAGAGGTCGAGCAGCACCAGGTCCGGCGAGTCGGCCTCGAAGCGACGGAGAGCCTCATCGCCATCGTAGGCCGCCACGATCCGATGACCCGCGCGGCCCAGCAGCGCCCCCAGCACGCCCACCATGGCGGGTTCGTCATCGACTACCAGGATGGTGAGCGACTCGGACGGATCCGGACCAAGCGCGCGGCCTTCGCTCAGCATCAGGCGGTGCCGATGCGGGTGCCGCGCTCCGTGCCGCTGAGGGCGTCGCTAAGGGCGCCGTCCGTGCGTCCGTCGGCGATCACCGCCAGCGACTCAGGAGCCACCAGTGCCCGTACCGCCGCGCGCACCTTGGGGACCATCCCCCCGTCGATGACGCCATCAGCGATGAGCGGCTCTGCCTCGGCCGCGCGCAGATAGGGGATCCGGGCGCCATCCGCGGCGCGCACACCATCCGTGTCCGTGAGCAGCAGCAGGTCTGCGCCGATTCCAGCCGCCAGCCCGGACGCTGCGTCGTCGGCATTCACGTTGCAGATCAGGCCGCTGCCGTCGGCCGCGAGGGGCGCCACGACCGGCACGAAGCCGCCCAGGAAGAGTGCCTGGACGATCGTGCCTCGCACGCCAGCGACGGAGCAGACGCGGTCCAGGCCAGGCACCCGTTCGCCCATCAGCAGGCCGCCGTCGATGCCGCAAAGACCGACGGCGTCGGCGCCCGCCTCGCGCAGTGCAGCCACGAGCTCGGCGTTCACCACCCCGCGCAGCACCGCCAGCGCGACCTCCAAGGTCGCCTCGTCCGTAACGCGCAGCCCATCCTGGAAGCGGTGCGCCACGCCCAGCCGGTCGAGCCACTCCGAGAGTCGCTTGCCACCGCCGTGGACGAGAAGCACGTCGCGCTGGCGCGCCAGGGCGGCGACCTCGGCCAGCACGCCGCGCTCCTCGGCGATGGCCGTGCCGCCCAGCTTGACCACGAGGGGCCGCGCGTCGGCCATCAGCTCGATCCGGCCATCAGGTGGTGTACTCCGAGTTCTCCACGACGTAGGCCTCGGTCAGGTCACAGCCGAAGGCCTCGCCGTGCCCGTCGCCCAGCCCCAGGTCGAGCCGGACGATCACCTCGGAGGCTTCCATCAGGGCGCTGACCTGCGCCCGTTCGAAGGGCAGCGGCAGACCATCGAAGACATCCTGGCCGCAGATGGCGATGCGCAAGCGCGCGGGATCCAGCCGGACCGGCATACCCTGTCGGTGGCGCGCTTCCGCGACTTCCAGCCCAGCCGCCTCCAGTACTGCCGCCGAAGCCAGGCGAGCGTTGCCCGCGGCAGCCGCGATGCGTCCCCAGTTGGGGTCCCTGCCGTGGATCGCGGCCTTCACCAGGCTGCTGGCCACCACCGCACGCGCGGCCGCCCGTGCCTCGGCATCGTCAGCGGCACCGCTCGCCTGGCAGGTGAGGAGCGTCGTGGCTCCCTCCCCATCAGCCGCCTGCTGACGCGCCAGGGAGCGCGCCACGGCTTCGACCGCGTCACCCAACGCGCCCTCCTCGGGGCTGTCGCCGAGGATCGGCGCTGCGCCCGCTGCGCCTGAGGCGAGGAGGAAGACCGTGTCGTTCGTGCTGGTGTCACCGTCCACCGTGAGCTGGTCCCAGGTCCGGGCGGCGACGGGACGCAGGATCCCGTGCAGAAGGTGAGGCGCGACGTCGGCGTCGGTCAGGAGCATGGCCAGCATGGTCGCCATCTGGGGATGGATCATGCCCACGCCCTTGGCGACGCCCGAGACGGTTACCGGCACCGGGCGGCCCTCATCGTCGGGCAGCGTCAGGCGGACCGTGGCGCACTTCGGGCGGGAGTCCGTGGTGCACATCGCCTCTCCGGCCGCGGTCAGGGCGGAGGCATCGTCCGACAGCCCTTCGCGTGCCAGCCGCGTGATGTCGGAGGCCAGCCGGTCGACCGGCAGCCGCGTGCCGATGACACCGGTGGACATGGCCAGGGTGCGCGCCGGGTCCGTGCCCAGGCCCGAGGCGAACGCCATCGCCAGTCGCTCCTGATCGGCCAACCCGTCGGCGCCCGTCGCGGCGTTGGCACAGCCGGCCGTGCACAGGACGCCGCGTGACCAGCCGTGGCGTCCCTCGCCGGACGGCGACACGGATCTCAGGTTCTGCTGCGAGAGGATGAGCGGCGCGGCCACGATCGCGTTGGATGTGTAGACCGCGGCGACCGATGCGTCCGGCGCGCCCTCGTCCACGGCGACGATGGCCACGTCCGGCTTGCCGGAGGCCTTGATGCCCAGCGTCGCGCCGGCCGCTCGGAAGCCGCGCGGCAGCGTGGCCGAGGTCGTGGACTCCGGCAGCCGCTCCTCGAAGGGCGTGAGTGGCTGGCGCACCTCAGGGAGCGAGGGGCAGCTGTTCGAGCCCGGCCGTCTCGGGCAGGTCGAAGGCCAGGTCGAAGGCCTGGATGGCCTGGCCCGCGGCGCCCTTGACCAGGTTGTCGATGACGCCGATGGCCAGCACGCGGCCCGTGCGCTCGTCGGCGGACACGTGCACGCGGCAGTGGTTGGATCCCAGCACGTGCTTGGTCGAGGGAGGCGCGGCCACCATCGTGACGAACGGCTCGTCGGCGTAGGCGTCGTGGTAGAGCGCATCCAGCTCCGTCTGCGAGATCGGCCGAGCAGGCCGCACGTGGCAGGCGGCCAGGATGCCGCGCGTCATCGGCACGAGGTGCGGCAGGAAGTCCACGCCGCATGCGCCACTCGAGTCGCCCAGCCGGCCGAGCTCCTGCTCGATCTCCGCAACATGCCGGTGGCCGCCGACGCCGTAGGCCTTGACGCTCTCGTTGACCTCGCCGTAGGTCAGCTCCGGCTTGGCCTCGCGACCGGCGCCCGAGACGCCGCTCTTGGCGTCGACCACCAGATCGGCGATGAGGCCTGCCCGGGCGAGTGGCGCCAGGGCCAGGAGGGTCGCCGTGGGGTAGCAGCCCGGCGAGCCGACGATGGCGACCGAGCGCTGGCTCGATCCCAGCGACCCGGCGCGCCGCGCAAGGCCCGCCAGCTCGGCGCGGTGCAGTTCGGGCAGCCCGTAGACCGCCTGCGCCAGCAACTCCGGGGCCGGGTGATCGAAGCCGTACCAGCGCGGGTAGTCGGCCGGATCACGCAATCGAAAGTCGGGACCCAGGTCGATGACGGTCACTCCGCAGGCCAGGAGATCGGGCACCATCGCCGCCGCCGCGCCGTGGGGCAGTGCCATGAAAACGGCATCCACGTCGTCAGGGAGTGTCGCGTCCACGGTCTGCCCCGTACCGGCGAGATGAGGATGCGTCGCGCCGACCGCTTCCCGCTCCCGACCGCGTGCCTGAAGGCCGGTGATGCGCACGTTCGGATGACGCTCCAGAAGCCGGATGAGCTCGCCGCCGACGTAGCCCGTGGCGCCGATGATGCCCACTCTGATACGTGCCTCGCCGGCCACGGCTGGCGCGGAAAGCTGGTCCTTACGAAGGGCGGTGGGAACGGCTGCGGTCTCGGCCATGGCACTCGGACTATAGACGCGAGGCGAACAGCCGCCCGAGACGCGGGCGAACGCCCGCCTGTCGCTGTCGATTCCACCCAGGCTGGCATATCGAGGGCAAGAGAGGCACAAGTGGGTGCTGTCGACCCGTATCGGTGCCGAGAATTCCCGACCGGAGTGTCGCTTTCCGGGGACGGCACGCTGGCCAGGCTGGATCTCAGGTGCTCGCGTCCCTTTTCCCGAGCCGGCGTGGCACGAAGGCTGGCGCTTATGGCTTCCTAGGCGCCGATATGTCAGCCACACTGGAATCCAATGGCCGCGATCCGATGGCCGCCCGATGGCCTCCGCCCCGAATGGCCGCGATCAGTGGGGCCCCTGTCCGCGTGCGGCGCCGCCGAGCCGGAAAGCCATGCCATAGTGCCCGGATGAGTGACGACGCCATGACCGATCGTGACCCGGAGGAGGATAGCCACGTCCAACAACTGTCCGATCTGCTCATCCCGAGGCCCGGGCACATCCTCGCCAACCTCAGCGTGCGCACCTTCGCTGATGTCGACCTGCTGGCCGTGCTGGGCGCCGTTCGCGAGGCTGGCGGCGACATCACCTCGGTGACCGCGTTCCCCGCCACCAAGGGCGAGCCTGGCGTGGAGCGTGTCATCGACGTGGAGTTCCAGGACATCGCCGGGGAGGTCGCGGCGGCCGCCGTCCGGAGGGTCGCCGGCGTGGTCGTGGCCGAGCTGCGCCAGACGCTCGGTCAGGTCTTCGGCAAGCGTGTCATCGTCATCGGTGGAGGCGCCCAGGTGGCACAGGTCAATCTTGGCGCCGTGAGCGAGGCGGACCGGCACAACCTGCGCGGTGAGCGCATCAGCGTGGACACCATCCCGCTGGTGGGGGAGGAGCAGATCGCCGCCGCGGTGCGCGCTGTGGCGGACCTGCCGCGCGCTCACATCCTGGTGCTGGCGGGAGCCATCATGGGCGGCGACATCACGGCCGCCGTGATGGAGCTGCGGGAGACGGGCATCCCAGTCGTGGCGCTCAACATGGTGGGCAGCGTGACCGAGGCCGTGGACCTTGTGGTCAGCGATCCTGTGCAGGCGGGCACCATGGCGGTGATGGCCATTGCCGACACGGCACACTTCGACATCGATCGGCAGCGCGGACGCCGGTACTGAGCCGTGGGAACAGGCTCCTCATCCATGCAGAACGTCACGATGACCGAACAGCCGGGGCCACTCCGGCACGCTTCGACCCGGACAGACCCGTCGGTGGTCAGCAACGCCTGCCGCGCTGGGCAACGGCCCACGCTCATGCCCGCCCGGATCGCGGAGATCGCCGCCGTCAGGGACAGCACCCACGGCAGATATGCTCCCCAAGGGTGCCCATCAGCCCCTCCTGTTCGTTCATCGCGACGGATCGTCAGGTTGCAGCCGCTACCGCCCCACCCGGCCCATATGCTCCGTTCCATTCCCCGTCCCCACTATCGGAGGCCCCCATGACCGTCACTCCTGAGGCTGCCACGCACCCATCGCCGGCACCGACCCACCTGTCGCCTGTCCTGGCGCGCTACTTCGAGCGGGCCTGGACCCACGGCGAGGGTCACCGGCTCTTCGACTCAGAGGGCAAGACCTATCTCGACTTCGCCTGCGGCATCGCGGTCACGGTCCTTGGTCACCGCCATCCAGAGGTGACGGCGGCCATCCACGCCCAGGCCGATCGACTGCTGCACACCTGCAACGGCCTGGGCTACCTGGAACCGGTCATCGCCTTGGCCGACGCCCTGGCTCGAACGCTGCCCGAACCGTTGGACGCCGTCTTCCTGGCCAACTCCGGGACGGAGGCCATAGAGGGTGCCATCAAGCTGGCGCGCCGCGCGTCCGGGCGCCCGGGCATCATCGCGTTCTCCGGCGCTTTCCATGGGCGGACGTACGGATCGCTCAGCGCGACGACCTCGAACCCGAACTACCAGCGCGACCACGGACCGCTGTTGCCCTCGGTGCTGATCAGCCCCTTCCCCGACGTCTACCGCCTGGGCGACGGAGACGAGGACCAGGCCACGACGCTTGCCCTGGAAGCGCTCGACCGGCTGTTGGAGGAGGTGGGTGCGGAGAGCGTGGCGGCTCTCCTCATCGAGCCGGTCCAGGGGGAGGGCGGCTATAACCCCGCGCCAGGGGCCTTCCTCCGCGCCCTCCGAGAGCGCTGCGACAGGCACGGCATGCTGCTCATCGCCGACGAGATCCAGTGCGGGTACGGGCGGACCGGGCGCATGTGGGGCTTCCAGGCCTCGGGGATCGTGCCGGATGTGGTCACGCTGGCCAAGGCCATGGCCAACGGCCTGCCGCTGGGGGCCATCGTGTCTTCACGTGCCCTCCAGGAGCGTTGGGGGGTGGGCGCGCATGGATCCACCTTCGGCGGCAATCCCGTGTGTTGTGCGGCCGCCGTGGCTGTGCTGGAGACGATCGAGCGTGACGATCTGGTGGCGAATGCCGCCGGGCGCGGGGACGAGCTCTCGGCCGGATTGAGGGCATTGATGGCGCGCGACGAGCGGATAGGGGACGTCCGAGGCCCGGGCCTCATGATCGGCCTGGAGCTCGTACGAGACCGCGTGACCAAGGAGCCGGACGCGGAGCTGGCCGCGGCCGTGATGCAGCGCTGCGCCGATCTCGGTCTGCTGTTGCTCACCTGCGGCACGGCCCACAACGTGATCCGTTGGATCTCGCCGCTGGACGTGACCGCCGCAGAGGTGCACGAGGCGCTGAGCATCTTCGAGACAGTACTCACGGGCTGACGGCCGATGCCCGAGGCCGCGAGTCGGCCAACGCCCGATCGGTTCGACCTTCGCAGGCGAGAGTGCATGGGTTCGGCCCTAAGGCTACGCTCCCAACATGCCGGCACCCCACCCAGTTCGCCAGCCCGCAGCCCTTCCGCTCAAGCCCATCGATCGGCTGCTATCGCCGTTCCGGTCGTTCACGGAGCTGGAGGCGGCCGGCGGCATAGTGCTCATGGCCGCCGCGGCACTTGCGCTGCTGTGGGCCAACTCTC
>JBBSMF010000019.1:0-10552 GCA_038233295.1 Candidatus Limnocylindrales bacterium
ACGCTGTGCGCACAGAGCGGATCGCGGCCCTCGTGTCACGCATCCACCTGGGCGGAGCGGCCCGCCTCGATTCGGCCATCGAACGCAGCATGATGGTCCTCGGCACGGCAAGTGCGGCGTTGATCCTGACAGCCGCGAACGCTCAGGCAGCCTTCGCCGTCGCCGGGCTCTTGCTGGCCGGCGCCAGCGTCCTGGCACTGGAGCAGGCCCGTCGGGTCGCCCGGGGCCTGGCCGATCCGCTGAGCCTGGCCAGGGTCCGTGACGGCATGCGGCCTACCGGCGGGCCTGCCTGGGACCTCATCGCGGCACGCCCGTCGTTGATCCTCATGGCCGGCGCGGCCCTGGCCGGCGGGGCGCTGGCGACGAGCCTTACGGTCGCCCTGGTGGCGATCATCACCGAACGGCTGGACGGCCCGCTGTCGTGGCTGGGATGGTCGCTGGCGGCGGTCGGAACAGGAGCTCTGATGGGTCCCTTCGCGACGGCGCGGATGCTCGCGCACTTTCCTGCTTCGCTGCTGGTGGCTGGCGCGGTCGTCGTGACAGCGCTGGGCGTGATCCTGGCCGGCCTGATCGGCTCGCCCATCGTCGTGCTGGCGATCCTCTTTACCCTCGGCCTGGTGGCTGTCAACGGTGACGCCATCAGCGCGACCGTGACGCGGCGCCTGACTCCCTCCGAGCGGCTCGCCGACACCTCACGAGCCATGGTCGCCGCGACGGCCTGCGGGCAGGTGGTCGGCGCGCTGGCCATCGTCGTGGCATCGCCGTCTCGGAGCGTGACGGAGGTGCTGCTCGTCATCGGCATCGCAAGCGTGGTCCTGATGGGTGCGCTCCTCGTGGTGGCAGAGGGTGCCCGCCTCATGGCCCGGCAGGCGGTCTCATGAGCTCAGCGCATGCGGTGACCGGTCCGTGACCGACGTGCCCGCGACGGCACGACCGGATGTCATGGAGGGACAGGCCGAAGCGGCCCTGGCGAGTGGCGAGGGACGGCGCGTCCGGGGGCTCGAGGCATGGCTGGCGGAACAGGTGCAGCTGGAGGTCGAGCAGGTCGTGTTGCCCGTCAGCGGCGAACGCTACGGCATCCGCAGACCCGACCAGGCCTCTCGTGATCGACTCTTCCAGGAGGCCCATTCCGACCCAGACAAGCAGATGCCGCATTGGGTGAACATCTGGCCGAGTGGTGTCGCCCTGGCAGACGCGGTGCTGGAACGGCGCCAGGAGGTCGCCGGCCGCCGGGTGCTGGAGCTGGGCTGCGGCCTGGGTGTCACGGCCATCGCCGCTTTGAGGGCGGGCGCCATGTTGGTGGTCTCGGACTATGCGACGTTGTCACTCAGGAACTGTCGTTACAATGCCCTCCTGAACGCGGGACGGCCGCCCCGTCTGCTGCGCTTCAACTGGCGAGAGCCGAGCCTGCCCAGGCCCCTTCAGGTGGACGCCGACCGGCGGTTCCCGCTGATCCTGGCGGCCGATGTCCTCTACGAGGGTCGCGACGTGGCGCCGCTGCTCGCGCTGATCGAGCGTCTTCTGGCCCCAGGAGGCATGCTCTGGCTGGCCGAACCGAGACGGAGGACGGCGCAGCGCTTCCTGGACCTCGCCGCGGCGGCCGGCTGGGAATCGGACAGCACCTCCGCGGAAGGTCCCTGGCCGGACGGCAGCACCGCTCGCGTCGATATGCATTTCCTGCGGCGACCGACCTACCTCGACGAGGTGCCGTCAAGCCTGGGCGGCTGGCGCAGCTGACGATGACTGCGCCCCCCGATGACCCCGAACGGATACGTCGCGATCCTGCTACCTGGGACGCGTTCGTGGCTGCTGCGCCCACCGGCTCCTTCCCGCAGCTCACGGCCTGGGCCAGGGCCAACGCCGTCAAGGGCTGGCGCGTCTCTCGCCTGGTCCTCGAGCCCACGAGCGGAGTCATCGGGGCGCAGCTGCTGGTGCACCGGATGCAACCCAGTCCATGGTCCCGGGCGTATGCGCCGCGAGGACCGATCGCCCAGACCTTCGATGCCCAGAGCATCCGCGCTTTCACCGGATCGGTGCGGTCCGCGTCGCGTCGCCTCCGGCTTTCTCATCTGATCATCGATCCCGAGTGGCCCGCCGGCCATCCCGCGGCGGAGTGGCTGGCGGCGGAGGGCTGGCGGCCCATCCCTGCGATGCAGATCAACAAGACCCGGGTGGTGGACCTCACCAGGCCCCAGGAACAGCTCTGGTCCGGCCTGCGCTCGAGTGCGCGGTGGTCCGTCAACCGGGCACGTCGAGACGGGTACGCCGTGGAGGACGCGGGGGAGTCAGGGCTGGACGACTTCGAGCGCATCTATCTGGAGACGGCGCGGCGGGTCGGCTTCCAGCCCGGCGCGGCGTTCCGCTCCGTGTATCACGAGTTCGCGGCCGATGGCGCAGCGCGGCTGCTCCTGGCTCGAGCCCCGGGGGGAGAGGCGGTGGCTGCTCTGGTAGTGCTGGCCTGCGGCCCCCGGCTCATCGAGCTGTACGGTGCCTCCACGCTGGCCGGGGCCCGTGGCCGAGCGAACTACCTGCTCAAGTGGGAAGCCATCCGCTCGTCGCAGGAGCGGGGCTTCGAGAGCTACGACATGTGGGGGGCCGATGAGCGGGGCGTGGCCGAGTTCAAGGCGGGCTTCGGCGGCGAGGAGCGCGAATACATCGGCGCCTGGGAGCTGGTCACCGATCCGCGCGGCCGGTGGCTGATGGACGTGAATGCGGGTATGCGCCGCCTCACCGGCTCGCTGCGCGATATCAGCAGCCGGCGGCCTACCGTCGACGACGTGGTCGACTCATCGTCGGACGGCGAGACGCGCAGAGACCCGGTCGTAGCCGTCCTCCACGTGAGCGACACCGCACCCGAAGGCTGGGACGAGCTGACGGTGCGGTCACCCGGCGGCCATGTCATGCAGGGCACAGCGTGGGCGGTCTATCGACGGTCACAGGGTGCCCGGCCCCGATACGTGACCTTCGATGATGGACGGGCGGCCCTGGTGATCCTGCGCTCCTCCCCGCTGCTGCCCGGTGCCACGGCGTCCGTACGACGCGGCCCGGTCCATGCCGGTGATGATCCGCAGCGTGTGGCGGCACGGGCCGCGGGGCTCGCGCGGTACTTGCGGGGGCAGGGCGTACGGGACCTCTTCCTTGACCCTGAGCTGGACGCCGATCCGCGCTATGACGCGGCCATGGACGGCTACGGATTCCGGCCCGCGGCCGAGTTCCAGCCGTCGATCCACGTGATGCGTCTGAGCCTGCCCGAAGGCAGCACCGAGGCGTCGGTCCTGGCCGGCTTCACGAAGTCGACGCGCCAGCGCATCCGCGCCGCGGAGAAGGCAGGCATCACAGTTCGCGACGACACGGAGGGGCAGCTCATCGACGCGTTCGGGCAGCTGCTCGTCGAGCGAGCCCGTGATCTCAGGATCGACATGCGGCCCGAGACGGGATATCTGACCGCGTGGCGCTATCTCGTGGCCGCCCGGCACGCCCGGCTGCTGGTGGCCGAGCACGACGGCGAGCTGCTGGGTGCCCTGTTGCTGTTCGTCCAGGGCGGCATCCTCTCCACGGCGTACTCCGCGGACCACGCCGCGCTCCGCCGTCGTTTCCCGGGGACCATGCACCTCGTGCGCTGGACCGTGATCCAGGAGGCGCTGGCCTCCGGCATGCCGGCCGTGGAGCTGGGTGGCGTGGACCTGCCCGGTCACCGCGACCCGCCTCGCCCCGACGAGCCGAACCACGGCCTGTTCGAGCACAAGCGGTCGTTCGGGGCGGAGTGGATCGTCCGGACACCGGCTCGCCGCATCGTCCTGCGACCGTGGGCCGAGCGGCTGGCCGTGACCCGTCAGCGTGCCCTGGCGCAGGCGCGCTCCCTGCCGGCCCGTACGTGACCGGGACAGCGTCCACGGGCCGGTCAGAGGGCCCTGCCACTCTGGCCGACCTCCGGTGCCACGATGCTACCTGGGATGCCTTCGTGGCCGGGTCCGCCGCGCCGTCCCATCTCCAGCTGACGGCCTGGGCTCGGGCCAAGGCGCCCAATGGCTGGCGCTCGCTGCGCGTCGTGGCAGATGGCGGCTCCGGTCCCATCGGTGCTCAGGTCCTGCTTCGAAGATTGGGTCCCGGTCCCTTCTCGCTGGGCTACGCGCCGCGAGGCCCCATCGCCACGACCTTCGACCAAGCGAGCGTCACAGCCTTCACCAAAGCCCTGCGGCGGGCAGCCCACCATCACCGGTTGACGCATGTAACGGTCGATCCCGGGCTGGAGGAAGCCGGTCCCGGTGAGGTGCTCCGGGCGGCGGGCTGGCGGGCGGCCGACGCGGTGCAGCACCGTAGCAGCCGCGTCATCGATCTGGCCCGACCAGAGTCCGAGCTGTGGTCCGGGATGCGCTCCAAGTGGCGCCAGTACGTGCAGAAGGCTCGCCGCTCCGGCTACGCCACGGAGGATGCCGGCGAGGCGGGCCTGGATGAGTTCTTCGCCATCATGATCGATACGGCGCGACGGCGTGGCTACATCCACCGCTCCTCGGATGCGTACCGACACACGTATCGGGCCTTCGCGCTCTCGGGCAGCGCACGTCTGCTCCTGGCACGCGCTCCAGGCGGCGAGGCTGTGGCCACGCTGATGCTGCTGTCCTGCGGGCCACGGATCAGCGAGGTCTACGGTGGCTCCACCCTCGGGGGGGCGGAGGGGCGCACCAACTACCTGCTCAAGTGGGAGGCCATCCGCTCGTCCCGTGAGCGAGGTCTCAGCAGCTATGACGTATGGGGTACTGACCTGCCCGGCCTCGCCGTGTTCAAGGCCGGTTTCGGTGGTCGGGAGGTGGCCTACTCCGGCACGTGGGACCTGGTGACGCTGCCGCTCCTGCGCGAGGGGCTGGTGCGCGCGCGACGTGGCTATGTCCGGCTGGCTCGGCTGCGCCACGGGTCGCAGACCACGGCGAGCCCCCGCATGGGGGCCTCCGCCGATGGGTGATGGCCTGCGCCATCAGCTGGGGGAGCTGGTGGGCTTGCTCGAGGCACGAGGTCTACTTCGGTCCGTGCTGGCGGGAGGCAGCACATCGCCGTCTGGCGTGGTCGTCACGCACGTCAGCCAGGATTCGCGTCGGGCGGGACCTGGCGTGCTCTTCGTCGCGGTCCCCGGCCAGCAGGCTGACGGCACCGCCTTCGCTGCCGCTGCCGTTGCTGCTGGGTCGCCGGCGATCATCGCCGAGCGCGCAGTGCCGGGCATCGCCGTGCCACAACTCCTGGTGCCTGCGGCGCGGCCGGCACTGGCCCTCGCCGCCGCCTGGGTGGCCGGGATGCCCAGCCACCGCCTGGGGGTCATCGGGATCACGGGCACGGATGGGAAGACCACCACGGCCCACCTGCTGCGTCAGGTACTGGCAGCCTGCGGCCGGCCGGCCGGCCTGATCGGGACCATCGATGTCGTCGTCGGCGGCCGGAGCTTGGGCAACGCCGGACGGGCGACCACGCCCGAGGCGCCCGAGCTCCAGGATCATCTGGCCGCCATGGTCGAGGCGGGCGATCTCTTCGCCATCGTCGAATCGACCTCTCACGGCCTGGCCCAGCACCGTGTCGCGGAGGTCGCCTATGACGTGGCCGTGTTGACCAACATCAGTCACGAGCACCTGGAGTTCCACCGGACCCACGAGGCGTATCGAGCCGCCAAGCGACTGCTCTTCGAGCGGCTGACCGCCGGACCGGGAAACCCGGAGAAGGGATGGGGCAAGACGGCCGTCATCAACCGCGACGATCAGTGGGCCGGCGAGTTCATCGATGCTGCACGCGGTGCTGGGGCGAGGGTGCTGACTTTCGCGGCTGACCCGTCGTCGGTTGCCGACGTGCGTGCGGCAAGCATCCGAGAGGACTCAGCGGGGATGGTCATCGCGGTCGAGACGCCGCGCTGGCGCGAAGACGTGCATCTCCGTCTCGCGGGCCGGTTCAACGCCCACAACGCGCTGGCCGCCATTGGCGTCGCCGAGGCGCTGGAGCTGGATGGCGGCCGTGTCATCGCAGCGCTGGGCTCGGTCGAGGCCGTGCCGGGCCGGATGCAGCGCATCGACGCGGGACAGCCTTTCGGCGTCATCGTCGACTACGCCCACACGGCCGATTCCCTGGCCAAGGTGCTCGACGGCCTGAGCCCGCTGGCGGCGGCCGGTGGCGGAGGCTTGATCGCGGTGTTCGGTTCGGCCGGCGATCGGGACACCCTGAAGCGGCCGATGATGGGACGCGTGGCCGGTGAGCGATGCCGCCTCGTGGTGGTCACCGACGAGGACCCCCGCTCGGAAGATCGGGCGGCGATCATGGACGAGATAGCGGCGGGTGCGGAGGCCGCCGGCAAGCGCCGCGACCACGACCTGCTGCTGATCGCCGACCGCCGCGCGGCCATCGATCACGCGCTGGAGCAGGCTCGCCCGGGAGATATCGTGGTGCTGGCCGGGAAGGGACACGAGCGCACCATCGAGATGGCGGATGAAGCGCTGCCCTGGGACGAGGCCGGGGCGGCGCTGTCAGCCCTGGCGGCGCTGGGCTTCCGGGCCGAGGCTGGACTCGGCGCTCGATGAGCAGCGCGACTCGGACCGGCGACGCGGCCGCCACGGGAGTCTTGCCAGCGCGTGGACCGGCCGGCGCCAGCGGACCGGTCCGGATCGTGGATGCCACGGAGGACACGCAGGAGGCCTGGGACGCCCTGGCCGTCCATTCGCCACGCGGCGAGGCGTTGCAGAGCTATGCCTGGAGTGAGCTGAAGCGTGACACTGGCTGGTCCCCCCGGCGTTACCGGATCGAGGATGCCGGCGGCCCGCTGGCGGTGCTCTCCATGCAGGAGCGGGACCTGCTGGCACCCCTTACGCGGCGACTGCCAGGGCCCATGGGTCGCTCCAGGACACTGCCGCTGCTGGCCGGGCGGATGCTCTATGCGCCGTTCGGGCCGGTGCTCCTGCGGGAAGAGCCGGCAGCGGTCCGCCAGACCCTGGACGCGGTGCGGCGGCTGGCTCGTGCGCGGCGAGCGGCGCTGCTGGTGATGGATCCCAACTGGGAGGCCGGCCTGGGGCCGGCCGCGCTCCTCACCGAGGCCGGCTTCCGTCCGGCCGAGCGGCCCATCCAGGTCTCCACGACCGCCATGTGGGTACCCCTCGAGGCCGATGACTCCAGGCAGCGGCAGCATCTCAACGAGAACGCGTGGCGCAACATCAATCGCTGTCGCAAGGCGGGCGTGGAGGTCGTGCGTCTCGATGCCACGACGCCTCCGGCGCAGCTCGACGCTGCGCTCGAGGTCTCCTACGAGATGCTCGCTGAGACGGGGCGGCGAAAGGGTTTCGGTGAGTATCTCCGCCCAGCCGCGTACCACAATGCCGGCATGCGCCGGCTCATCGACTCCGGTGCGGCCTCGCTCTGGTTCGCCCTGCATGAGGGTCGTGAGGCGGCCCACACGCTGGTCCACCATTGCGGTCGTCGGGCGCTGCTCTTCCAGGCGGGGGAGGGCGCCGTCGAGCAGAAGCGAGTGCCGGCCAACTTCCTGCTCCAGTGGGAGATCATCCGCTGGGCCGCCGGCGCGGGCTTCGCCTTCTATGACATGGGCGGCGTGGACGATCACGCATCGCCGGGCCTGCCTCGCGACGAGAGTCACCCGTTGTGGGGACTCTTCCGCTTCAAGTCCCAATGGGGTGCGCGGCCGGTCCAGTACGCTGGCGCGCAGGAGTACTCCCCCTGGCCGCTTCTGGGGCTCTCACTGCGCACGGCACGGCGGATCGCGGACCGCAAGCGCCCCGGCTGAGCATCGGGCGGCTCAGGATCCGAAGAGCGTCCGTACCAGGATGCGCATCGTCCTGTCGGTGGTGAGGATCCCTCGATTGGCGGAGACCACGATGGTCACGCCTGAGTCGGGGAAGTGCCACATGGCGCTCTCGAAGCCGCGGATGCCGCCCAGGTGCCCCACTGCACGCCGGCCGTGGAAGACCCGCGTGCGCATGCCCAGGCCGTACTCGTCGTCCGGCCGGTAGGCCATCATCTCCGCCGTCGACTCGGCCGACAGGACTTCACCTCCGTAGAGGGCGTCAGCCCAGCGTGAGAGGTCGGTGGGGTTCGACGCCATGGCCCCGGCCGCCCAGGCCACGGTGACCGCAGCGAGATGGGGGATGACGCGGCTACCGCCCGTATGGTCGATGAAGCCCCCGGCGTACCCGAGGTGGCCGTGCGCTGCGTCGCTGGGCGTGGGCTCGTCTGGTTGGAAGACCGTGCGGTCGAGCTGGAGGGGGTCCAGGAAGCGTTGCCGGATCTCCTCGTGCAGGGGATTCCCCGTGGCCTTCTCGGCCACGCGCCCGAGCAGCACGAAGTTCGTGTTGGAGTAGTGGAAGCAGGCGCCCGGCGCACAGTATGGCTCGGCCACGAAGCCCAGGATCTCCCGGAACGTCCAGCGCCGGGACCGGTCCCGGAAGGCCTCGCTGACATAGCGAGGATCCTCGAAGAAGTTGAAGACGCCGCTATTGTGTGCGAGCAGTTGGCGCAGCGTGATGCGTCGGGCGCGCGGGAAGTCCGGCAGTGTTTCGGAGAGTGGGTCGTCCAGGCTCAGCACGCCTTCGTCGACCAGCTGGAGGATGAGCGCCGTCACGAACGTCTTGGTGATGCTGGCTACCCCGAAGACCGTCGCGGTGGTCATCGGCTCCACCGGCAGGAGCGAGGCGAAGCCGGACACTCCGGTCCAGGTCTCCCCGCTGGGCAGCCGGATGGCGACCGACAGGCCGGGCGCCGGGATGCGTTCTCGTGAGGCGTCGACCACAGCCTGGAGCCGGGCAGCGAGCTCTGCATCGATCGTGGCAGGGGCTGTCGGGGAAGGAGAGGGCGCCATCGACGGCAACAACGTTGGCGACGGGAGAGGCGACCGTGACGGCAGGGGCGACTGCGACGGCAGCGGTGAAGGGAAGGGGATCGCTGCATCGGTCGCGGAGGGTTCGGGACTCTGGATCGGTCCCATCGTCGGAGCGGGAGCCGTGGAAAACGATCCAAGAGCCGGCGCCGTCGGCGGCGCGGATGCGCAAGCGACGAGGATCAGTGTCGCGCTCAGCGCCAGTGCGGCGTCGCGAACGCGAGACGCTGGCGGCGGGCACCAGGACAGTAGCTGACGGAGGCGGTTCGGCATCGGTCCCAGAAGATGTGCGCGAACCACCGGCAGGCCCGGGATCGCGGAGGCCTCACGGTACACTGAAGGTGCCATGGCCATCGAGCCGCTGACCCCCAAGCCACCCTCCGCCGCTCCCGACGCACCCGTGCGCGCCAGCGCCCGCTCTGTCAGGGGGCGCTCGACCACGGCTGTGCCATTCACGCCGCGTGCCCTGGATGCTGCCGAGAAGCGCGTGGAGCAAGAGCTGGCGCGCCACCATCCGGGCGCCGATCTCTCGGCCGTGGAGGACGCGTATCGCTTCGCCCGCGAGGCGCACGAGAGCCAGAAGCGCGTCAGCGGAGAGCCATACGTCACGCACCCCATCGCCGTGGCCCAGATCCTGGCCGAGCTCGGTCTGGATGTGGCAGCGGTCCAGGCGGCCTTCCTCCACGACATCCCGGAGGACACGGACTACTCGCTGGGTGACGTCGAGGAGCGCTTCGGGCCGGAGGTCGCCCGGCTGGTGGACGGGGTGACCAAGCTCTCCAAGTTCGGCTCGGCTCGGACGCACGAGGAGCAGCAGGCGGAGAACATCCGCAAGATGTTCCTGGCCATGGCGGAGGACATCCGCGTGGTGCTCATCAAGCTGGCCGACCGGCTGCACAACATGCGCACGCTGGGCGGCCTGCCGCTCGAGAAGCAGCAACGTATCGCGTACCAAACGGCGGAGATCTACGCACCGCTGGCCGAGCGGCTGGGCATCTGGCAGATCAAATGGGAGCTGGAGGACCTTTCCTTCAAGGCGCTCCAGCCGGAGGCCTATCGTGCCCTGGCCGCGCAGCTCGAGACGCACCGGCGGGTGCGTGAGACGTACGTGCTGCGTTCCATGGACGTGTTGCGTGAGGCGCTGGAGGCGGCCGGCATCAAGGCGGAGATCTCGGGACGGCCGAAGCATATCCACTCCATCCATCTCAAGATGGAACGCAAGCAGGTCGATCTGGGCGAGATCTACGACGTCCACGCCGTGCGCGTGCTGGTCGACGAGTTGAAGGACACGTACGCGGCGCTGGGCGTCGTGCACTCGTTGTGGCGGCCGGTCCCCGGGCAGTTCGACGACTACATCGCGATGCCCAAGAACAATTTCTACCAGAGCCTGCACACGGCGGTCGTGGCGCTGGACGGCAAGCCCCTAGAGGTGCAGATCCGGACGCACGAGATGCACCACGTCTCGGAGATCGGCATCGCCGCCCACTGGCGCTACAAGGAGGGCTCCAAGTCCGATCGCGCCTACGACGCCAAGCTGGCCTGGGTGCGTCAGCTCATGGACTGGCAGCGCGAGGTCTCCGATGCGACCGAGTTCGTGGAGGGCCTCAAGCTCGATATCTTCCAGGATCAGGTCTTCGTCTTCACGCCCAAGGGCGCCGTCAAGGATCTGCCCGCCGGCGCGACCCCCATCGACTTCGCCTA
>JBBSMF010000020.1:0-10391 GCA_038233295.1 Candidatus Limnocylindrales bacterium
CGGGCTGGCCGACACCACCATGGGCTGGGGCGTCCGAGACGAGACCTGGTCGGCGGCCGGGATGCTGGAGCGCTACGGCGCGCAGACCTGGTTCCGCCTGGGTGACCGGGACCTGGCGACGCACATCCGGCGCACGCAGCGACTTCGGGAAGGGGCCACGCTCACGGCCGTCACCGCCGAGCTGGCGAACGCGCTGGGGGTGACCGCCCATCTCCTGCCGGTCACCGACGACCGCCTGCGAACGCGCGTCCGAACGAGCGATGGATGGCTGGACTTCCAGGACTGGTTCGTTCGGCGTCACCACGCCGATCTGGCGCTGGAGATCCGCTACGAAGGGGCGCAAGGTGCCCGACCGACGCCGGAGGTGCTGGCCGCCATCGGTGGAGCGGACCTGATCCTCTTCGCGCCCTCCAACCCCTTCGTGAGCATCGGCACGATCCTGGCCGTACCAGGCGTAGAGGAAGCACTCCGCTCGGCGCGAGCGCCGCGTGTCGCGGTGAGCCCCATCGTGGGCGGGCGGGCGCTGCGTGGGCCGGCCGACCGGATGTTCGAGTCGTTGGGGGGTGAGGCGACCGCGCTGGGCGTCGCTGCCCTGTACGCGGAGCGCCACCCCGGTCTCCTGGACGCCATGGTCATCGATCTACTCGATCGGGAGCTGGGGCCTCGGGTCGAGGCGCTGGATCTGCGCGTCCTGGTGACCCAGACCGTGATGACGACCGACAGGGACCGCTCCGCCCTGGCGACCACGATCCTGGATGCCTTCGGCCGTTAAGGTCAGCGTGAGCGCAGCCCCTACCATTGCGGGGTGAGAAGCGCACCCATCGGCCGATGAGCAGCGGCGCCGCCGACTTCCGCGGCCTGCACGTGGTCGTCCCGCTGCGCAGCCTCGCCTCCGGTAAGGCGCGTCTGGGCGGTGCCATCGATGCCGAGGAACGGGAGACGCTGCTCCGGGGGATGCTCCGCCGAACGCTGGCGGTGCTCTCCCTGTGGCCGGCCACCCGAGCCATCCATCTGGTGAGCGCGGACCCCGACCTGCTGGTCGAGACGGTGGTCGACCTTTCCACGCCCATCCGGCCGCTGCTTCAGCGCCATGGAGGACTCAACGAGGCCTTGCGCATGGGCCGCGATGAGGCGCTTGCCGCCGGCGCCACGGCGGTCCTGATGCTGCCGGCCGATCTGCCTCTTCTCTCGGTCGACGCTCTCGATCGACTCCTGGAAGCGGCCGATGCTGCGCTGGCCGCCGGCTCGGGTGGCCCGGTCGTGGTCATCGCACCGGCGGATGCTCGCAAGGGCACGAACGCGCTGCTCCTTTCGCCGCCGATGGTCATCGAGCCGTGCTTCGGGCTTGATTCGTTCGAGGCGCACCTTCGCGCCGCGGCGCGCGCCGACGCTGCTCTCCAGATCGTGGACGATGCCCTCCTCGGGTTCGACGTGGACACGCCCGATGACCTGGAGCGCCTGGAGTCCCCCTTGATGCGCGAACTCTCTCGCCTCGGCGCGGCCCCGGTGGGAGCCGGCGTCGAGTGAGCCTCCTGGCGGTGGCACTTCCGCCCCTGCCCCAGGTGAAGCCAGGCGACGACCTGGCCGGCATGGCCGTCGAGGCGTGGCGCGCCCTGGCGACCGAGGATCGGTCCCTCGCACCGGCCGAGGGTGACGTGTTGGTCGTGACGCAGAAGGTCGTGTCCAAGGCGGAAGGCCGGATCGTCGACCTGCGCACCATTACGCCGCGACCGGGGGCCGCCGAGTTCGCCGCACGCTGGGAGCGGGACCCTCGTCAGGTGGAGGTGGTGCTCCGCGAGGCGGCCGAGATCCTGCGCATGGAGCGAGGCATCGTGATCACCCGAACGAGGCATGGCTTCGTCTGCGCCAACGCGGGCGTGGATGCCTCCAACACCGGCGATGCGGAGACGCTGACGCTGCTGCCGGACGACCCTGACGCATCCGCCCGAGCCATCAGGGACCGGCTCATCGACGCCTTCGGGGTTCCTTTGAGCGTCATCGTGAGTGACTCCTTCGGCCGCCCCTGGCGCTGGGGCATCGTCGATGTGGCGCTCGGCGTGGCCGGGTTCCGGCCGCTGGACGACATGCGCGGCCGGGCCGACGCGGACGGCCGGGTGATGCACGTGACGGTCGTCGCAGTGGCCGATCAGATCGCCTCTGCCGCAGAGCTCGCCTCGGGCAAGACCAGCGGACGGCCGTTGGTGATGGTGCGCGGCGCCACACTGCCCGACGGCGAAGGCTCCGTGACCGGCGACGTCGTGATGGACCCGGCCAACGACCTCTTCCGTTGAGCTCGCCGAAGCTGCGCGGCGTCCGGGATGACGCCACTATCGTCGAAAGCAGCCACACCACCCTCTGACGAGCCAGAAGCACCGGCAGTGGGGTAGCGGGTGCTCGTTAAGGGCTCGCCGCGACGATAGTGCCGTCAGACCACGACCTAAGTCGACCCGCACGCTGAGACCCGAGGCACCAGCCCATGTGAAGAGCGCTTCGCGACGATAGTGCCGTCACGCTGGAGCACGAGCCGCGCCCGGGGATCCGACGCCCTCGCTTCACCCTCCCGCGAGTGCCGCCATCGACCTGCGGCACGTCCGGTACGCTCCCCCGGTGAAGCTCGGACTACAGATCAGCTCATTCACCTGGCCCGGTGGCAACGACATGATCGGACCCGGGCTGGCCGATATCGTGCGCACAGCGGATGCCGTCGGCTTCGATTCCATCTGGGTGATGGACCACTTCTTCCAGATCCGCAGCGTGGGCAAGACGGACGAGCCGATGCTCGAGGGCTACACGGCACTGGGCTTCATGGCCGCCCTGACGCAGCGCGCACGGCTGGGCCTGATGGTCGGAGGTATCCACTATCGCCAGCCCGGGCTCTGGATCAAGGCCGCCACCACGCTAGACGTCCTCTCTCGGGGCCGCTCCTACTTCGGCATCGGGGCGGCCTGGAACGAGGAGGAGTCGCGCGGCCTGGGCTTCCCCATGCCGGAGCTGCGCATGCGCTTCGGCATGCTCGAGGAGACGCTGCGCATGGCCCACGCCGCCTGGCAAGGCGACCACGGGACGGAAGAGGCCTTCGGGGGCCGGCACCATCAGGCGGAGCGGATCCTCAACAGCCCTCAAGCTCTCAGCCGCCCTCATCCGCCCATCCTCATCGGCGGTGGCGGTGAGCAGGTGACCCTCCGCTTGGTGGCCCAGTACGGCGACGCTTGCAACATCTTCGGCGGCCCCGACCAGTTGCGCCACAAGTACGAGGTGCTGCGGGGCCATTGCCAGCGTCTGGGACGCGACTACGACCGGATCGAGAAGACCAACCTCACAAGCGTCTCGATCACGGCGGACGGCGCCCGCCGATCGCTCACGCCGAGCGCCTTCGTCGAGCGGCTCGGGTCATGGGCCGAGGCCGGTTCGATGCACACCATCTTCAGCATCCGCGATGTGTCCGATCTCTCGAAGCTGGAGCTGATCGGACGCGACGTGATCCCTCAGGTCCGCGGCATGGGGCGGCCCAGCCCCATCACCTAGGACGTCGTCAGGTGGCGCCGCGCTGGTCTCTGTCCCGAGCGCCCTCAGGATCGTGGTCGGATGTGACGATAGTGGCCCGCGTCTTGTCGCTCACCGGGCTGGCCCGGATGGCCCGATCGCCGTAAAGGGGCCACCTCAACCGCGCCGCGATCAACAGATACCCACCCACCACCACCAGCAGCAACGGCCAGCCGCGCGCTGAGATGTCCAGCATCTCCTCTCCGAACCCGGCTGCATAGATCAGGGCTCCCAGGGCGATCAAGGCCAACCCCGGGATGAGCGGCCACGATCGCACCGAGTGGATCCTGAACATGGCCCCGAACAGCCACACCAGAAGGAACCCGCCACCGACGCTCGCCAGCACGCCGGCACCTCCCAAGTCCGGGCTGCCCTGGGCCGCCGTGAGGATGCCCACGCCGACACCCGTGATGACGCCGCCAGCGCTGAGCAGGGAGGGAGACCGCACCAGCAAAAAGGCGCCCAGCAGCGCCAGGCCGATGAGCAACGGCATCAGAAGGGCAAGATCGGGCAGGAACTCGAGGGCCAGCAGGAAGGCGCCCACGATGAGCAGGATCCCGCCGGCCACCCAATCCCGACTTATGCGCTGCACGCCCCCAGTATGACGCTCCGGGGCGCGCGCCGGCAGCGCCGCGTCGAGCAGCGAGCCAGGAGGTGACACAGCTTCGGTCCGGGCCCTCACGCGCTAGCATGCAGCCCATGACCGGACCGACCGAGAGCCCCTCACCCTTCCAGATCATCGAGATAGCGGAGGACGACAACGCGCCCGCGTCGGCGCCCGGGCCTGACGTCTCGGCTTCCACAGCCGTCTCGGTGCGCCCGTCTACGAACGGTGGCGGCAAAGACGGGTCGCCGGAAAGCGGCGAGTCGGGCGGGCACGCCAAGGTCGTCATCATCGGATCGGGTCCGGCCGGCTTGACCGCAGCCATCTACGCCGCACGCGCCAACCTGGCGCCGATCGTGCTGGCAGGCTACGTGCCGGGCGGCCAGTTGATGATCACCAGCGACGTGGAGAACTATCCGGGCTTCCCGGATGGCGTCCAGGGGCCAGAGCTGATGGACCTCTTTCGTAAGCAGGCCGAGCGCTTCGGTACCCGGATCGTGGATAACGACGTCGATCGGGTCGACTTCTCCGGGCGTCCCTTCCGGATCTGGGCCTCGGGCACGGAGTACACCGCCGACTCGGTCATCGTGGCCACCGGCGCTTCGGCGCTGTGGCTCGGCCTGGACAACGAGACGCGCTTGCGAGGCCGAGGGGTGAGCGCCTGCGCGACCTGTGACGGGTTCTTCTTCCGTGGCAAGAAGGTGGCGGTGGTGGGCGGCGGCGACACGGCGCTGGAAGAGGCCACCTTCCTGACGCGCTTCGCGACGGAAGTCCAGATGCTCCACCGGCGCGACCAGTTCCGCGGCTCCAAGATCATGCAGGACCGCGCGCTGGAAGATCCCAAGATCTCGGTGCGCTGGAACACGGAGGTCGTCGATGTCCTGGGCGACCAGGTCGTGAGCGGCCTCAAGCTTCGCGATACGGTCACCGGGGAAGAGACCGAAGAGCAGGTCGATGGGCTCTTCCTGGCCATCGGCTACAAGCCCAACACTGACATCTTCCGGGACCAGCTGGAGGTGGACGAGCGGGGCTATCTGGTGGTCACGGACGAGACGCGCTCCCGTATCGAGGGCGTATTCGTGGCCGGCGACGTGCACGATCACCGCTATCGCCAGGCCGTGACCGCCGCGGCGGACGGCTGCAAGGCGGCCATCGACGCTGAACGCTGGCTGGAGTCGAAGGGCATCGCCGAGGCGGCCACCGCGACCGCATGGTGAGCGCCGCTCCTGCAGCGGGCCGGCCTCGACCATCCATCCTCACGGTCATCGGGACGCGGCCGGAGGCCATCAAGCTGGCGCCCGTCATCCTTGCGCTCCGTGAGCACTCAGACGCGCTGGACTCGAAGGTCTGCCTCACATCCCAGCATCGATCTCTGGTCGATGACGTGCTCGAGACCTTCTCCATCGTCCCGGACCTTGACCTCGATGTGATGACGGCGCAGCAGACGCTCGGTCGGCTGACCGCACGCGTCCTGGAGGGCATGGAGGGTGTGCTCGAGCGCGAGCGTCCCGACCTGGTCATCGTCCAGGGCGACACCTCGACGGTGCTCGCGACGACCATCGCCGCCTTCCAGTCGGGCGTCGCGGTGGCCCACGTGGAGGCTGGGCTGCGCACCGACGACCTGCGGCATCCCTTCCCGGAAGAGGCCAACCGGCGCATCGCCACCGTCCTCACGAGCATCCATCTGGCGGCCACCGAAGAAGCCCGCCAGAACCTACTGCGTGAGCGTGTCCCGGATGAGGCCATCGAGGTGACCGGGAACCCCGGCCTGGACGCGCTCCGCCTCGCCGCCGAAGCCGCGGCCGACGCCGACGCCGACGCCGACCGGGATCGCATCCGACCGTCCTTCCGGTCGGCCGATCACGAGCGCATCATCCTGGTCACGGCGCACCGTCGGGAGAGCTTCGGTGCGGGTCTGCGATCGATCTGCGAGGCCATCGCCCGTATCGCTCGGGAGCGACCGGAGACGGTCCGGATCGTCTATCCGGTACATCCCAACCCGCAGGTGGAGGAGCCTGTTCGGCGCCTTCTGGGCGATATCGACAACGTGACGCTGCTCCGGCCGTTGCCATACCGGGACCTCGTCGCGCTGCTACGTCGGTCGTACCTGGTCCTCACCGATTCCGGTGGCTTGCAGGAGGAGGGCCCGGCATTGGGCAAGCCGGTGCTCGTCATGCGTGAGACCACTGAGCGCCCCGAGGCGGTGGACGCCGGAGCCGCCATCCTGGTCGGTCGGGAGACGGAGGGTATCGTCAGGCAGACGCTCGCCCTGCTCGATGATCCCGTCGAGTACGCGCGCATGGCGGTTCCCAGGCCCATCTATGGTGACGGTCACGCCGCTGGCCGGATCGTCGACGCGCTGCTGCGCCGGCTGGCGCCGCAGGGGTTCGGCGGGTGAGGCTCGAGCCGCCCGAGCAGGAGCTCACCGGTATGCCCGCACCCCGCGTGACGTCGGCCACGCCCATCGACCGCACCCAGCAGGCGGCACGGTCCCTGCGGGTCACGATCGTGGCGGCCAACACCTTCGAGTTCGACTCGCGCTTCCTGCGCTCGGCGACGACGCTGGCCGAGGACGGTCACGAGGTGACGGTCCTGGGCTGGGCGGGTCCCGGCCTGCCGGACGAGGCATCCCTGGCCCCCAACGTCCGCCTGGTCCGGCTCCACGTGCCGCGGCCCATCAGCGACGCCCTGCGTCCGCTGCCCGCTCCGGTCCGCCAGGCCGTCTGCCGGCTCCTGGGTCTTGATCCCGCGACAGCCGTGCTACCGCCGGAGGCCGCTCGCGGGGTTGACCGCCTCCGGCATCCCATCCGGCGCTTACTGGAGATCGTCGCCAACACTCGCCGAGTGGGGCCGTGGAGGGACCTTGTGGTCGAGGCGGCGCCCGATACCGACGTGTTCCACTGCCAGTCCCTGGTGGCTCTGCCAGTGGCCAGGGCCGCCGCCCGACGCATGGCAGCGCGCTTCGTCTACGACGTCGCGGACTACCACTCCGAGGCGGAGCGGCTGGCTCGGATGCCCTGGGTCGTGCGTGAGCTGGTGCGACGCCGGGAACGCGCCTGGGTACGGGATGCGGCAGGCTTCCTGGCTGTGAGCGATCCGGTGGCAGAGCTGGTGGCCCGTCGCTGGAAGATCGCGCGCCCTGGCGTCCTCCTCAACTGTCCCCCAGCGTGGCTGCCGGAAGAGCCCGGTCCGCCGGCATCGGAGCTACTTCGCGGCGCTATCGGGATCGCACCGGAGCGACCGGTGGTGCTGTTCCACGGCGGCTTCAGCATCGACCGAGGCCTTGAGGAGCTGCTCGACGCCCTTGATGAACCAGCGCTCGGCGACCTGGGCCTGGCCGCCGTGTTCATGGGCTATGGCCGGTTGCAGGGCTATCTCGAACGTCGTGCCAGCGCTGACCCCGACCGCATCCACGTGCTTCCCGCCGTCTCGCCGGATGACCTGATGCCCTGGATCGCCGGCGCGGACGTGTCGTTCGTGGGGCAGCCGCCCTGGACGCTGAACCACCGGATGAACCTCCCCAACAAGCTGTTCGAGAGCCTAATGGCGGGCGTGCCGGTGATCGTCTCGACGGACAACGAACAGTGCCGCCTGGTCACGGCGGAAGCGGTCGGTGTCTGCGCCGACATCGGCGATGCGCGGGCCATCGCCGGCGCGCTGGCCTCGCTGGCCGGCGGCTCGGCCACCGAACGTTCTCGTCTCCGGGCACATTGCCGTTCGGTCGCTCTCACGAGATATACCTGGGAGCAGAACGCCGGCGCGCTGGTCGACCTGTACCGGCGCCTCGCCGAGCGCGCCGTGTGAGCGCGGCCTCGCCATCGGGTGAGCGACGCGCCAGGGTCGCCATCCTCGTCAACAATCCCTTCGTCACGGACGCCCGATCGTGGAAGATGGCCTCGACCCTGGCCGCGGCGGGCTACGCGGTGACGGTCGTGGCCCGAGACGAGGGCGGGCCGCCACAGCCGCTCGGGGATCAGCCGTTCGATATCGTGCACGTGGCACAGCCCACACCCTTCGCACGAATGCCGCGAACGAGGTTGCCCGACGCCGACCCAGGGATCAGCTCGTCGACCGCTGCTGGGAGGCGAGCCGGGCGCGGTCTCCAGGCTCGCTCGCGTGCTCTGGTACGCGCCACCGCCGGCCGAGCCCTGCAGTCGGCTCGGTACCTCCGCTTGACGCGCCTCTGGGCGCGCGACATCGCCCGTGTCATCCCGGAAGCAGACGTGTGGCAGGCGGAAGAGATGGTGACCCTGCCGCTGGCGCTGGCGCTGCGGCGTCGACTGGGCGGTGTCGTCGTCTACGACTCGCACGACCTGGATGTCCACAGCGCGCGCTTCGCCCGGCTTCCTGGACCGTGGCGGATGCTCCTGGCACGTGCGGAGCGCAGGTGGGCCCTCGCCGCCGACGGGCTGATATCCGCCAACGCGGGGTATGCCAGGGTCCTCGAGCGGGCCTGGGGGCGCCGGCCCGCCGTGATCTGGAACGGCGCACCGAGATTCGATCCCCCGGACCCTCCCGAGCGCCGGTGGCACGATCGCTACCACCTGCGAGCGGACCTCAGGCTGGTGCTCTATCTCGGTCTGGTGATGCCGGGTCGCGGCATCAGCCCGCTGTGCCAGGCGATCGCCTTGGTGCCCGACGCCGTGCTCGTGGTGGCGGGGTACGGCACGGAGTACGAGCGATACCGCTCCGAAGCGGCCTCGCTGCCATGGGCCGATCGGATCATCTTCGCCGGAAGCGTGCCGCACGGCGAGATCCTGCCCCTGGTCGCCTCAGCCGATGTCGCTGCGATGCCCGTCCAGGGCGATACGCTGAATCACCGCCTGAACGTCCCGACCAAGCTGTTCGACGCGATGGCCGCGGGTGTGCCGGTGGTGGCCAGCGACCTGCCGGGCATGGCGCCCATCGTGCGGGCCACCGGCTGCGGCGAGCTGTGCGACCCCGACGACCCAGCCGATATCGCACGAGCCATCCGCGCCATCCTCGAGGCGCCTCCCGAGCGTCGGGCCGCGTACCGCGAGGCGTGCCTCAAGGCCGCCCGCGGACCATATGGCTGGGACGAGCAGGCTTCCGTTCTCCGAGCGCTGTACGACAAGCTCCCCATCCCGGACCACGCCCCGCCCTGAAAGCCGGCCCTCAGCGCCGCAGGATCTCTGCCGTGACCTCGTCGGCGAGTGGCTCGAAGGGGAACGGCAGGGCCGTGCGCTTCTTGATGGTGATCTGTTCCGGGCGCTCCAGCACGGCCATCCGGCCGCTGTCGATGAGCATCTGGTCCACGGCGCCCATCGACCCGGCGAAGATCGTCCAGGTGGGCACCCCCAGCAGGGCCGCCTCACGGTTCATCGAGCCACCCGCACTGATGACGATATCGGCGGCGTAGAGCAGGGAGGGACCATCGACCGGCCGATCGGGGATGAGCACGCCGGCGCGACCCGCGTACTCGGCGCCCTGCTGCTCCGTCCTGGGAAGCAGCACGACCTGTGCCCCGCCGGCCTGGAGATACGACAGGACGCCCTCGAACAGGCTGTTGTGGATGCCCCGGTGGTACAGGCTCATCGTGGCCGGCGGACGCAGCACCGCGATGGCGCGGAAGGGATCCAGCCCGAGCTCGACCGGGACACGCGGGTCAGGCTGGAAGTCGGCCAGGGTGACCTGCTCCTTGAGGCCGCGGATGGGCCGGTATCGTCGCTCGTCGAGCCCTAACGCTCTCAGCGAGGCGAAGGGGACCACGGCCGGGAACATCACCTTGTCAGCCAGCCTGAAGTTCACCCGGTGCTCGATGGAGGCACCCTCGTAGTCCTGGATGACCGTGTTGTGCACCCTTAGAAGGCGGCAGGCCACCGAGAGGTCGTTCGACCCGATGCTGACGGCTTGATGGATGCCTTTGGCTCGTGCGAAGCGGGCCAGGGCGATGCTGCGGCGTGGCAGGTTCGCAGCCTTCCCGCGGAGCGAGGCCCCGCCGTGCCGGCCGACCGTGGTGTGCTCGATGGCATGGAGGTCCAGCAGTCCGATGGTCTGGGCGAAGTCCCGCGAGGTCACCACCGTCTCAACCCCCGCCTCCGCCATCCGCCTGAGGACGGGCCGGAAGAACAGGACCTCCGGGGAGTTCTTGATGTCGAACCAGACCTTGCGGCGTGGGCCGAGGGTCGCCGGCGGTACCGCCGCTGTCGCTTCCACGGGACGATAGTAGGCTGCCTCCCGCGGTCGTCGTGGCGGCGACGTCGTACCGTCGGCGGCGGCGGTC
>JBBSMF010000021.1:0-10047 GCA_038233295.1 Candidatus Limnocylindrales bacterium
CGTTCGCGGCTGTCAGGATCAACGCCGCACTTGCCGTGCCGAGGACCATCATGCTGCGTTCGATGGCCGAATCGAGGCGGGCCGCTCCGCCCAGGTGGATGCGTGACACGAGGGCCGCGATCCGCTCTGTGCGCACAGCGTCCGACAGTGCAGACAGCACACCGTAGAGGACCAACAGGCCCACGAGCCACGATACCCCGCGAGCATCCTCCGCCACGAGGACCAGGCCGCCGGCGAGCACGGCCCGCATGGGCGTCATCAAGGGATAGAGCCTGGACGCATACCCGCGAAGGCCCGTCGGCACGGCCCAGAGCCGCAGCACGGCGCGTGGCAGAAGGCGCGCCACGACGATGAGTACGACCAGCAGCGACGATGCCGTCAGCTGCCATACGCTGGCGATCGCCGCGACGAGCAGGATCCAGTCAGCCAGCCGCTCGGCCGCCCGTCCTGCCCACGCCCGGTGGACGGACGGGTCCTCGAGCAGCGGATGAGATCGCGCTGCGCGTGTTCCCAGTCCGATCACAGAGGTCCTCCAGCGGTGCGGGACGCCCGCCCGCGGCGACCTTACCGCATCCGCCGCAGGCCGGAGTCAGGGGCTCTGCGGTCGTCGCTGCTCATCTGCGCCGCATCGCGGAACGGACCAAACCGAGGGAGCGGTCCAGCTCGGGCACGCGCACCGCCTGACTGTACAGCAGGTACGTGACTGCGGCGGCCGCCGTGGCCAGGACCACCTGGAGCAGCAGGCCGGGCTTGCCGGGATCGGTGCCCAGGCCGAACTCGGTCAGGCGCACGGTGCCGAAGGCGACGCCACCGGCCAGCAGCGCTCCCACGGCGAAGACCCCCAGGGCGGTGATCAGGGAGCCCATGTCGAGCGCAGCACTGCGTCGCCACAACAAGAAGGCGAGAACGGTGGCCTCCAGCCAGCCACCCAGTGCGATGCCCAGGGCGAGCCCCGATAGCCCCAGGAAGCCCACCGTGGACACCGAGATGACCACGTTCACCGCCACCGAGGCGACCGCCACGAACACCGGCGTGCGCGTGTCCTGGCCGCTGTAGAAGGCCCTGGCCAGGATCACGTTCAGGGAGTGGGCGGCTGTTCCCAGCAAGAAGAAGGCCAGCGTGTCCGATGTCAACGCCAGCGCCTGCGCGTCGAAGTTGCCGTAGTCGAAAAGCAGGCTGACCGTCTGACGACGCAGCACCAGCCCGACCACGGTCACGAAGAGCATCACGAACAGGACCAGGCGCAGGGCCTGCACCACGACGCGCCCGAACTCCGCCACTGACCCGGCGGCCAGGGCCTTGGACATGGCCGGCAGCAACACGACCCCCAGCGGGAAGCCGATGACCCCGATGGGTATCTGCAGGATGGTGAACGCGACGTTGTAGGCCACCACCGACCCGGCGGCCAGGCCGGTCGCGAGGGAGGTATTGACGATGAACGTGATCTGGCTGGCACCCAGCCCGATGGCCCGCGGCCCCATCAGCAGGAACGTCTGACGGGCCGCCGGATCGCTCAGGTCCAGGACGAGATCGTAGCGAAAGAGTCCCCGGAGAGCCGGTAGCTGCACGGCTACGTGGAGGAGCGAACCCAGCACCACGCCTACGGCCAGGGCATCGATGCCCAGCCACGGCGCGAAGAGCAGGGCGCAGCCGATGATCGCCCCGTTGTAGAGAAGCGGAGCCATGGCGGCGGCACCGAAACGGCCTTCCACGTTGAGCACCGCCGAGAGGACCGCGCCCATGGCTAGCAGGATGGGCGACAGGAGCATGATCCGGGTCAGGCGCACGGTGAGCTCGGTCGTGACCACGTCGAAGCCCGGCGCCAGGATGGGCACGATCTGGGGCGCGAAAACGGCCATCGCGATGGACACGCCGATCAACGCCACGAGCATCGCGTTGATGACCGTGGAGACGACCCGGAAGGCGTGATCGCGCTTGCCCTGATGGAGGAGACCGGCCAGCACGGGGATCAGTGCGGAGGAGACAGCCCCCGCCGCGACCAGCTGATAGATGAGGTCCGGGATGCGGAAGGCCGTGAAGTAGGCGTCCAGGTCGGATCCGGCCCCGAAGAGGTTGCCGATCACGACCAGCCGCAACCAGCCCAGCACACGCGAGCCGAGGTAGGCGACCACCACGATGGCCCCCGCCCGCGCGAGGTTCCGAGCCGTCACGGTCGAGGCGGACGCGTCTCGAGGTCGGCCCGCGGGTGAGCCTCGCGGTAGGCGCTGCGCAGCCGGCTGGGCGAGACGTGCGTGTAGACCTGCGTCGTGGCCAGGCTGGCGTGGCCCAGCAGCTCCTGCACGACGCGCAGGTCGGCACCGCCCTCCAGCAGATGGGAGGCGAAGGAGTGCCGCAGCGTGTGCGGCGATGCGCCGCGCGGCACACCGGCCAGCCGGAAGAGACGGTCGACGCGGTAGCGCAGGCCGCGCACCGTGAGCCCGCCACCCGACGCGTTCAGGAAGAGCGTCCCCGGATCGGGTTCGTCGGCGGCGGCTCGCAGAACGGGACGTCCCTCGCTCAGATACTCCTTCAGCGCATCGATGGCCGGCCCGCCCAGCAATCCGATGCGCTCCTTGCGACCCTTGCCCATGACCCGCAGCTCAGCGCGGCGCAGGTCCAGGTTGGACAGGCGCGCCTGGCACAGCTCGCTGATGCGGAGACCGGCGCCGTAGGCGGTCTCGACGATGGCGCGGTCGCGCAGGAGCAACGGGTCGCCGCCGGCGCCGATGACATCGAGCACGCCTTCGACCTGGCTCACCTCCATCACCGCCGGCAGGCGGCGCGGCAGTCGCGGCGTGGTCACGGCCGACCATGGATCGCCGGGCACCCAGCCCTGGCGGCGTGCATATCGATAGAACGAGCGCAAGGCGGCCAGGTGGCTGCTCACCGAGCGACGCGCCAGCCCCTGCGCATCGAGCGCCCCCAGGTATGCGCGCAGCTGACGGCGGGAGGGGTCACGCCAATCCCGACCGGCCTCGGGATGCTCGGAAAGCCAGGTGATGAACCGACCCACGCCGGCTCCGTAGGCCCGACGCGTGTGCTCGGAGGCGTCTCGCGCGGCGAGTGAGCCGAGGAACCGATCGAGTGCCGGTCGTGCGCCCTCCGGGACGCTCTCCGGCCCGCTCACGCGGCGCTGGCGGCCGGCGGCCGGCGGCGCGCCGGGCGGGGCGACGAAGAGGGACGCGACGTCGCGACCCTTGCCTTCTTGACGGCACCCGCAGCGCGCCCTTTGCTACTTCCACCGCGGCTGCGTGGTGCGATGGCTGCCGGATCGGGCGGACCGCCAGGCAGCCTCTCTCCGACGCGCACCGGGTGGGGAAGGGCGACCTCCGCCCCGCAGCGGAGGCACATGCCCGTCTCCCCGTTACGTGCCACTGGTCCGGCATCGGCGTCATGAAGCGCCCCCACCGGTTCCCGGCTGGTGGTGAGATCGCAGGCGGGATAACGGGAGCAGCCGAAGAAGACGCTTCCCGTTCGCCGTGCGCGCCGCGCGGTGAGGATCCCCTGCCCGCACTTGGGGCACTCCACCTCGAAGGGTAGCGGCGGAGGCGGTGGTGGGCCGGTCTTCTTGATGTAGTCACAGTCGGGGTAGCGAGAGCAACCCGCGAAGACGCCGAACCGGCCGCGCCTGGCCACGAGCGTTCCCTCGTTACAGGTGGGACAGGTCTCACCGACCCCCTCGACCTCCAGGACCTCCGGCTCCTCGCCGGGCAGCGGCCGCGACTCCTTGTGCTCGGGGTACAGCGAACAGGCCAGGAACCAGCCGTTGCGGCCCATGCGCTTGATCATGGGATGGCCCTCCGAGCAGACCTCGTCGGACGGCTCGGTGGTGAAGTCCGCGCGCTTCAGCTCCTTGCGCTTGGTGTCCACGAGCACCTTGAGCGGTCCATAGAACTCGTGCAGCAGCGGCACCCAGGCCAGCTCGCCCCGAGCGACCTCGTCGAGCCGCTTCTCCATCTCCGCCGTGAAGCCCAGGTCCACGAACTCACCGAAGTGCTCCACCAGCAGATCCGTGACGATCTCGCCGATGGGCTCCGGGCGCAACCGTCGCTCCTCCACGCGGACATAGCCGCGATCCATGATCGTGGAGATCGTGGCGGCGTAGGTAGAGGGCCGGCCGATGCCGTTCTCCTCCAGCGCCTTGATCAGGGATGCCTCGCTGTAGCGCGGCGGCGGCTCCGTGAAGTGCTGCGTCGGTGTCACGTCGCGAACGTCGGTGACGTCCCCCTCTGCCAGCGGCGGCAGCTGACGCTCGCGCTCCTCCTCATCGGCGGTCCCGTCGTCACGACCCTCCGTGTAGACCCGCGAGAAGCCATCGAACAGCGTCCTGGTGGCACTGGCGCGCAGGCCGTAACGACCGGCAGAGAGCTCCGCCGCGGTCGTCTCCAGGCGCTTCTCGGCCATCTGCGAGGCCAGGGCTCGTTGCCAGATCAGCCGGTAGAGGCGTAGCTCGTCGGCCTTGAGGTGGCGCTCCAGCGACTCCGGGTCGCGCCCGAAGCTGGTCGGCCGGATGGCCTCGTGGGCCTCTTGGGCGCCTTTCGACTTGGTCTTGAAGACGCGCCCCTTGGGCATCGTGTAGTCGTCACCATACCTATCGGCGATGACCTGGCGCGCCTCGGCCAGGGCATCGCCCGACATGGCCGTCGAATCGGTGCGCATGTAGGTGATAAGGCCTACCGGCTCGCCATCGAGCTCGATGCCCTCGTAGAGTCGCTGCGCCACCGACATCGTGCGTTTGGGGCTGTAGGAGAGCTTGCGACTGGCCTCCTGCTGAAGGGTCGAGGTCGTGAACGGCGCGGCTGGACCGCGCTTGCTGGCCCGCACGGAAACCTTCTGGACTATGGGCCTCGCCGCCCGGATCGCGGCGGAGTGTTCCGTGGCGTCAGTCTCGCCCGGCACCTCTGCCGCCTTGCCGTCGATCTTGGCGAGGTCCGCGCTGAAGACATCACCGGCGGCCGTGGCCAGAAGCGCCTCCAGCGTCCAGTACTCGCGCGCCTTGAAAGCACCGATCTCGCGCTCGCGCTCCACCACCAGGCGCACCGCCACCGACTGCACCCGACCCGCCGACAGCCCCCCGCGCACCTTGCGCGAGAGCAACGGGCTGAGGGTGTAGCCGACCAGGCGGTCGACGATACGCCGAGTCTGCTGTGCATCGACCAGGTTCCCATCGATGGAGCGGGGATGCGCGAACGCGTCGAGGATGGCCCGCTGGGTGATCTCACTGAAGGTCACGCGATGCTGCTTGTCGAGCGGCACGTTGGCGGCCTCGGCGACGTGCCAGGCGATGGCCTCGCCCTCCCGATCAAGGTCCGTGGCGAGATAGACCGCCTGCGCCTTGCGCGCCTCGCGGGTGATCTTCTCCACGTGGCTGCGTCGGTCCTCGGTGATGACGTACTCGGGCTGGAAGTCGTGATCGACGTCCACGCCGAACTTGCCCTTGCCGGGATTCTCCGGCAGGTCCCGGACGTGGCCATAGGAGGCGAGCACCTGGAAGTCCTCTCCCAGGTAGCGCTCGATCGTCCGCGCCTTGGCCGGCGACTCGACGATCACGAGGTTCTTCGTCATCGGCGGGAGTCTAGCACCGGGTCATGCCGTTCCCGGCAAGCTCGGATCTGCCCCGGCGCCCTCGCGCGAGCGTGCGCGCGGGCACGGAACGACCCCCATCCGATACGGCTGGGGCTTGGCCGGTCGAGGCCTCGTCAGGCCTCGCGGATGCGGCGCAGCAGCTCCGCGTCTGGCTCGACGTCCTCGAAGATGTGCGGCTCATCATCGATGAGCGACCCAGGACCGGACGAAGTGACGCCCTCCACGCCGGACAGGGAGCTCCGCGGTACCTCGACGAAGCGGATCACGGTCATGGGGATCATGAACCAGGAGTCGATGTGGTCCGACCAGCGCGGCTTGGTGCCGCTCAGCTGGCGCAGGTTGGTGCACATCAGGCAGGCATCGGAGGCCGTGGGCATCTGCTGGATATCGGCCTTGAGCGGCTGCTCGTTCTGCATGTGGATGACGACGTCTTTGATCATGGCTCCAACGTAGACGCAAGCTGGGCTCTTTGGCAGGCATCCGGAGGTCCCGGTGCACCCTTACCGCAGGTCCGCGGCGAGCAAGGGTCCAGTCGCGAGATAGGCTGGACCCATCGCGGCGATCCAGCCCCGCAGCATCAGCAGGGTGATAGCTCCAGACACGACCGGCGGCGTGAGGCCGGTCTCGCTGACCAGTGCATCAGCGCCCGCCGGACCTTTCACCAGCCGCTCTGCCACGGCGCGCTCGGCCGTTCCCAGCAGCCCCAGCGCGGCCGCCAGAGAGAGCCGTCCGCTGACCGTCTCGCCCTCAGGGAGCGTGTCGTAGCCAAGGTCGACGATCATCTCGTCCAGTCCCGTCAACGGCCGAGCGGGCGTGTCGCGCAGCAGCGCCAGGCAGCCCGCCACGGAGGGATCGCCCGGCCGCCCAGGCACCGCCAGCACCGACCGGCCCTGTTCCAGGGCATGTCGCGCCGTGATCAGAGCACCACTCCGACCAGGCGCCTCGACCACGATCGTGGTGTCACCCAGGGCACTGATGATGCGGTTGCGCCGAGGGAAGGTCCCACGGGTCGGCAGGGTATCGGGCGCCAGCTCGGAGATGATCGCCCCGCCCGTGTCCACGATGCTTCGACCCAGCCCTCGGTGCGCGCGCGGGCCAGGATGGGCGTGCCCGCCGCCGATCACGGCCACGGTCCGGCCTCCTGCGGCGACCGTGGCCGCATGCGCGGCGCCGTCGACGCCGATGGCGAGCCCGGAGACCACCACGGCGCCGGCCTCGACGAGTCGCGTGGAGATCCTTGCGGCCATCTGGCGGCCGATCAAGGTCGGCCGGCGCGTGCCGACCACGGCGATCGTCCGCTCCGCCGTCAGGCAGTCGATGTCGCCTCGACCGAAGATGACCGCAGGCGGCGGATCGACGACACGCAGCCGCGGGGGATACCCGCGATCCAGTGGCGTAAGGGTCCATAGGCCCAGGGAGCCCACCCGCTGCGCGACGGTGCCCGGGTCACGGAACGCCTCCACGATCGCCGCGCGTGTCTGCCGGACGATGCGAAGCTCGTCGTCCCTCGGCTTCCAGCCCGAGGCCACCGCCCGAAGCGCTTCGGTGGCGCCGCCGTGAGCCGCGATGAGACCCCAGAAGATGGTCTCGCCCACGCCCGATACGGACGCCAGAGCCAACCACGCGTCGCGCTCCGTCATCGTCGCGGCCAGCAGGCGGTCAGGCAGCCAGTGAAGGAAGGGCTGCTGGGTCGCGCAGTCCAGCGGCCGCCAGCAGGTCCTCGTCAGCGACGCCCTCGCGGTCGCCCAGATCCGCGATGGTGCGGGCCACGCGCAGGACTCTGTGCACGCCACGCGCCGTCATTCCCCCCGCGCTGGCGAGGTCTCGCATCAGCCCTTCTTGAGAGCGCTTCAGCCGGCAGGCGGATACGACCGCCGCGCCCGGGAGATGGGCATTCGGACGATGGGGGGCGCGTCGGAGGGCGTGGCCGCGAGCCACCGCGATGCGTCCCGCGACCACGGCGCTCGATTCCCCCCGCGCTGCGCCGACCAGATCAGACGGCGGTACACGGGGCATCTCCACGCGCAGGTCCAATCGATCCATGAGCGGCCCGCTGACCCGCCGAACATAGCGGTCGGCCTCCCCATCGCCACATCGACACGCCCGCTGGAGGTCGCCGTGCCAGCCACAGCGACACGGGTTCATGGCCGCCACCAACTGCAGTCGCGCGGGATAGCGTATGGAACCTCGGGCGCGAGCCAGCTCGACGGTGCCGTCCTCAAGCGGCTGGCGCAACGCGTCGAGCACGTTGCGGTCGAACTCGGCCAGCTCATCCAGGAAGAGCACCCCGCGATGGGCTTGCGTCACTTCACCCGGCGAAAGATGCGGACCGCCACCCACGAGCGCCGCGTATGACGCCGTGTGATGCGGGGCGCGGAACGGTCGGTCGCGCCGAAGGCCGGAGCGCATCAACCGTCCCGAGACGCTTTCGATGACCGTGACCTCCAGCGCCTCGTCGTCGTCCAGCGGGGGCAGCAGGCCGGGGATGGTTCGCGCCAGAAGCGTCTTGCCGGCACCCGGCGGCCCCACGAGCAACAGGTTGTGCGAGCCCGCGAGAGCTACCTCCAGCGCCCAGCGGGCATGTGCCTGGCCTCGGATGTCGGACAGATCGACCCGATCGGACGCAGCGCCCAGATCGGGCAGGCCTCGGGACGCCGCCGCCGTCGGCGCCGCGCGCGTGTCCGATCCATGCATGGCGGCTGTCCTGGTCCTGCCGTCACCGGAGACCGCCAGGTCCGGCCGCCGCTCGGCCTGTGCCGCGCGTCGCCCGCGGGGTCCCGCCACCAGCCGGGCCGCATCATCCAGACCGTCCACGCCCGCTGCCTCCACGCCCGTCACCAAGCAGGCCTCGCCGACGTTCGCGGCCGGGACCACGACACGCCCGTACCCCGCCCGCGCCAGCGTGGCGACCATGGGCAGCACCCCCGGTACGGGCCGCACGGCGCCGCCCAGGGAGAGCTCGCCCAGCAACGCCCATGCGCCCCCGGAGGTGCGGATCTGACCGGACGCGACCAGGATGCCCACCGCGATGGCCAGGTCATAGGCAGCTCCGCGCTTGCGCTGATCGGCCGGAGCAAGGTTGACGGTGATCCGCGAAAGCGGGTACTCGAAGCCGCTGTTCCGGATCGCGCCACGGACGCGCTCACGCGCCTCGGACAGTGCCGCGTCGGGCAGGCCCACGATATGGCACACCGGAAGGCCCGGCGCGACATCGACCTCGACGCGCACGAGCTCACCGCGAAGACCACTGATGACGGCGGTGACGAGGGTCGCAAGCATGCGGTCAAGATAGGCGGCGGCCCTTCGCGGAAGCTCTCCTCTGGATCTATCGGCGCTTACCGAACCGTCACGAGATCTTGGCGGTCGCCGGACGATGGCGGATCGTCACGATGCACGAACAGACCGCCCCTCCGAACAGACTCGGAGCCATCCGCGACCATCGGGACGCCCAGCCTCAAGGTCGTGGACCAAAAGGGACCGCGCTCAGGGAGAGCGAGACGCGCGGTGTCGCGACCGGCCGCGGCACTTGCGGTCGCGCTTGGAGGATCCGACGCATGCGGCTTGATCCATCCTGTTCGCCGATCGTGACGGATCGCCCGCTTCCGCCCACCACTCGAGCGCCCCAGGCGTGGACCGCCGGGATACCTCCAGAGACGCGATGCCCTCAGACCTACGCTGACGGCGGCGGCACGTCTCCCGTTCGCTGCCCGCCGGTGCTGCCCATGGACGGCGAGTCGGGGGTTCGTTCGGCGGCGGGGCCGCTCCGTACGCTGCTGGCGGCGCTGAAGCCGCGATCCACGTAGTCGCCCACGCGCCGGGCCAGGTCTGTCAGCTCCAGGGGCAGGATGAACTTGGTCGACGGCGAGGCGCCCAGCGCCTTGAGCGCTTCCAGGTATTGCAGGGTCATGGTGCGCTCGTCGACCGTGCGGGCAGCCTGGAAGATCCGCTCCAGTGCCTGGCTGAAGCCCTCCGCCTCCAGGATCGAGGCCTGGCGACGACCTTCGGCGCGCAGGATGGCCGACTGCTTCTCGCCTTCCGCAACGTTGATGTTGGCCTGTCGCGCGCCCTCGGACTCGGTGATCACGGCACGTCTATTGCGCTCGGCGGAGAGCATCCGGTTCATGGCGTCCTGGACGTCGCGCGGCGGGATGATCTCGCGGATCTCGACCGTGGTGATCTTGCCGCCCCAGCGCTCGGTCTGCTCATCCAGCTTGGCGCGCAGCACCTCGTTGATCTGATCGCGCTTGGAGAGCACGTCGTCGAGCAGGATGTCGCCGATGACGGCGCGCAGCGTGGTGGTGGCGATGCCCTGGAGGGCGCCCGCGAAGAAGGCCACCTTGACCACGCTGGAGAGCGGGTCGGTGATGCGCCAGTAGATCAGGAAGTCGATGTTGATGGGCGCGTTGTCGCGGGTGATGGTCGTCTGGCTGGGCACCTCGATGAACTGCTCGCGCAGGTCCA
>JBBSMF010000022.1:0-10035 GCA_038233295.1 Candidatus Limnocylindrales bacterium
ACCTCACGGATGGCGTCCAGGCCCAGGCTCTCCTCGTCGACCACGATGGGGTCCAAAAAGGCGGAGACCATCTGGAGCAGCTCCGCGTCCAGGATCATCTTCTCGAACCCGGCGTGCAGCCCGCCCTCCATCCAGCCCTGCCCGTGCATCAGCAGGTTGACGCCACCCATGACCGCTCCCCACAGCGAGAAGACCGACTCGTAGGCCGCCTGGGCATCGACCGCGTTTGCGGCACATACGTTGGATGAGCGGTACGGCAGCCCGTAGCGGCGGGCCAGCTGGCCACCGACCATCGCCGTGCGCATGTACTCCGGTGTCCCGAACGCGGGCGCTCCCGACTGCATATCCACGTTGGAGGTGAACCCGCCGTACACCACTGGGGAGCCAGCGCGCACGACCTGCGTCATGACCACGCCCGCCAGCGCCTCCGCGTTCTGTTGCGCCAGCGCACCGGCTAGGGTCACCGGCGCCATGGCCCCGGCCAGCGTGAAAGGGGTGATCACGATGACCTGGTTGCGCGACGAATACTCCAGGATGCCGTGGAGCATGGGCGTATCCAGGCGCAGCGGCGAGCTGGAGTTGATGACCGTGAAGATCGACGGCTCGGTGTCCAGCGTCGCGTCGTCCACGCCGCGCGCGATGCGCACCATCTCCAGGCAGTCACGGTTCCGCTCACGGCCCAGGCTGTAGGCGTGCAGCGGCTTGTCCGCCAGGGTCAGGAGGTCGTAGAAGGCGTCGAGGTGGCGGATCGAGGCGTGGAGGTCGACCGGCTCGACGGGATAGCCGCCGAAGAAATGGACCGTCTCCAGCATCTGGGCCAGCCGGACCAGGTTCTGGAAGTCGGCCCGGTTGCCGATCCGGCGGCCGCCCTCAAGGTCGGAGACGTAAGGCGCGCTGCTCACCGCGCCGAAACACATGTGGTCCCCGCCGATGGTGAGGTCGTGCGCCGGGTTGCGGGCGTGCAGCGTGAAGGATGAGGGCGCCGTGCGGATGCGCTCGGTGACCATGGCCCGGTCGAAGCGGACGCGTTCAGTGCCGGGCTCCACGGTGGCGCCGGCCGCGGCCAGGTGGGCGCGCGCCTCGCCATCGAGGAAGTCCATGCCGATCTCCTCGAGGATCCTCAGCGAGGCCTCGTGGATCGACTCCAGCTCATCGGCGGACACCGCCTCGGTCGGCCGGTAGCGCAGGCGCGGCTGCGCCCACGGCCGCTGCGGTGGCAGGCGACTGCGCTCGCCGGAGGCCGGGCCGCCACGACGGCGCCGGGGGGCTTCCACGCCGCCAGCTTCCGTATCGATGTCTGTTTCGTTCATCAAGCGTCCATGGGATGTCGCCCAGGCCCGGATGGGCCTGGGCGACCGATGCCAGCGTGAACGGGGTTACCGAAGCGAACTACTCGCCGATAAGTCCCTGCTCCTCGAGGAACTTGGTGGCCACCTCGGCCGGCTCCGAGCCCCCCTGATCGACCTCCGAGTTGAGTGCCGTCATCGTCACCGTGTCCAGCGCGACGGCGACGGGCGCGAACAGTTCGGCCAGGCCAGGATTCGCGTCGAAGACCTCCTGGCGCACATTGAGCGACGGCTGATAGGCCGGGAAGAACGCCTGATCATCCTCGAGCACGACCAGGTCCAGGGCCGCGATCCGAGAGTCTGTGGCGAAGACCTCACCGAAGACACACGTCTCGGCGCTATCGATCTGGTCGGGGATGAGCCCCAGCTCGACCGTGGCAACGTCACTGAAGGCGAAGCCGTACGCAGCCTCCAGGCCGGGCAGCCCGTCCTCACGCCCCAGGAACTCGGAGGCGGCGCAGAGGGTAGCCCCGTCCGCGTTCTCGTTGGCGTATGCAGCCTGATCGGAAAGCGTGGTGAGCCCGAGGTCGGTCGCGGTCTCGGTCGCGACCGCGATGGCATAGGTGTTGTCCAGGACCGCGGGCTCCAGCCACACGATGCCGTTGGCGGCATCGGCGTCCCTGACCGCGACGTACTGCTCTTCCGGGCCGGTCACGGGCGTCGTATTGCCCAGATGATTGATCCAGCCGGTGCCGGTGTACTCCCAGTACATGTCGATGTCGCCGCCGGTGAGCGAGTCACGCACCACCGTGGATCCGACGAGGCCGGTCTGGTCCTCCACGGTCGCCCCGGCGTCCTCGAGCACCTGGATGGTGATCTGACCGAGGATCAGCTGTTCCGTGAACTCCTTGGATCCGACGGTCAGTTCGACGCCGGACAGGTCGACGTCGCCACCGGCACCCGGGGAGGCGGTCATGCCGCTGTCCGGGGAGGCGGTCATGCCGCTGTCCGGGGAGGCGGTCATGCCGCTGTCCGGGGAGGCGGTCATGCCGCTGTCCGGGGAGGCGCCGCCGGGCGGCGCACTCGTGCCGCCACCGCCAGGGGGGGCGGCGGTACAGGCTCCGGTGATGAGGGCGAACGCGCCCAAGATGGCGAGCGATCTCGCTCGGCCCGTGACTGGATAACGCATCTCTTCGATCTCCTCCACTTTCGATGACGACTCAAGATCGGTCCAGCTTCGGGGTCACCGCCTCCTTTCGGCTCCCGAGCGTGTGGGTCAGAGGCCTTTCGGACTCAACCGGCTTTCGGCGATGCCGCCGAGATGGTCGATGAACAGAGCCAGCGAGGCTGCCAGCACACTGCCCACGAGAGTGACGGTCTGGCGGTTGCTGGTGAGGCCCGCGTTGATGATGTCCCCTAATCCGCCGCCGTTGACGAAGGTCGCCAGCGTGGCCGTGCCCACATTGATGACCAGAGCCGTCCGGACACCGGCGAGGATGACTGGCACGGCCAATGGCAACTCTATCTTGCGCAGCACGGCCGCCTTGGTCATGCCCATGCCACGTGCGGCCTCGATGACCGACTGATCGACCTGCTGGAGCCCGACCATCGTGTTGCGGATGACCGGCAGGGCCGAATAGGCGACCAGGGCCACGATCGCCGGCCAAAAACCGATCGCCCAAACCAGCGCCAGAAGGACGAGGACGCCGATGGATGGGACGGCTTGGCCGATGTTGGCCAGGGCGAGAACGGGCGGCACCAGGGGGCGGGCACCGCGGCGCGTCAGCAGCACGCCCAGGGGCACTGCGATGAGGATGACGAACACAGTGGACACGAAGCTGAGCCTCAAGTGCTCTACGAAGGCGTCCGTGATCCCGTCGAGCCGTAGCCCACGCCGCTCGATGCTGTCCAGGTCCTGGCTGGTCGCCCATACATAGACGGCGACCGATACGGTCAACAGGACGATGGGCAGGCCCAGGTACTCCAGGGCAGTCGCGCGCCGGCCTCGGAAGAAGCTGGTGCTGCCGGTGGCAGACACCCCTGCCTCGAGGTCGACACCGGCCGGCCATGCCATCAGGAGCGGATCCCCTCGGAATCATGGATCTCGTCCGCCTCGGCACGCGACCGGTCACGTGCTTCGCGACGCATGGCCTGGATCTCCCCGCTCACCGTGGCGAAGTCCACCGTGCCCATGTAGGCCCCTGCCGCATCGACCACGATGGCGCACCCGACCCGGGACTTGAGCATCTCGTTCAGGGCATCACCGAGTGTCGCATTGGGTTGGACGATCGCCTCTGAGGGATGGCCGAGCTCCGCGATGGGCTGAGCCTCGCGCCCCAGCTCACGGCCGCTGACCCAGCGCACCGGTCGACGCTGTTCGTCCAGGATGAGGACGGCGCCCTTGTCGGATCCGCGCAAAGCCGCCAGTACCTCGGCGCGCGAGCTATCAGCCCCGGCCGTGGGCCAATCCACGAGCTCGATGTCGCGCACCCGAGAGAGATTGAGGCGCTTGAGCGATGCCCCCGAGCCGATGAAGTCGGCCACGAAGTCGTCGGCCGGCGCCGACAGGATGCGCTCGGGTGTGTCGTACTGGGCGATGGTCGAGCCCTCGCGCAGGATCGCGATCCGATCGCCCATCTTGATGGCCTCATCGATGTCGTGAGTGACGAAGACGATCGTCTTGCGGATCGTCTCCTGGAGGCGCAGGAACTCGTTCTGAAGACGCTCCCGGGTGATGGGGTCGATGGCGCCGAACGGCTCATCCATCAACATCACGGGCGGATCCGCACTGAGCGCCCGAGCGACGCCGGCGCGCTGACGTTGGCCGCCGGAGAGCTGCTTTGGATATCGATGGCGGTATGCGGCGGGTTCGAGCCCGACCAACGCCAGCAGCTCGTCGACGCGCGCGCGGATCCTCTTCTGATCCCAGCCGAGCATCTTCGGCACCGTCGCGATGTTGTCCGAGATCGTCTGATGCGGGAAGAGGCCGACCTGCTGGATGACGTAGCCGATGCGCCGGCGAAGCTTGTCTGGGTCGACCTTGGTGACGTCCTCTCCCTCCAGGATGATCCGACCGGATGTCGGCTCGATCAGGCGGTTGATGAGGCGCATCGTGGTCGTCTTGCCGCATCCGGAAGGACCGACGAGGATGACGATCTCCCCGGCCGGGATATCCATATCCAGGTTCTCCACGGCGGGCTTGGCCTGGCCGGGAAAGACCTTGGTCAGATCCTGGAGGCGGATCATCGGCTCCGCGCCGTTCGTGGCCTGGGTCGTCATCGTCATGTCAGGTCCGTATCCCCTTCGAAGTCGTGAACCGGGCCACCGCCACGAAGGCAAGGTCGATGAGGATGGCGATGATGATGATGCCGAGGATGGCGCTCAGGGTCTGCGGCACGGAGACCGGCGAACCGAATCTCGCCAGCGCCCGGAAGATGTCCTTGCCCAGGCCCGGTCCGTTGACCACCGCAGCGATGGCCGCGATGCCCACGATGATCACCGATGCGACGCGGATACCGGTGATGATGACCGGCCAAGCCAAGGGCAGCTCGATGCGAAGGAGCCTCCCGTACCGGCCCATCCCCATCCCTTGAGCCGACTCCACCACGGCAGGGTCCACCGTGCGCAGGCCGACGATGGTGTTGCGCACGATGGGCAGCAAGCCGTACATCACCAGCGCGACGATGGCTGGCGGCGTGCCGAGGCCGAGGAGCGGGACGAGGAGCCCGAATAGCGCGAACGACGGGATGGTAAGGAAGATCCCGGTGATCCTCAGGGCCATCTGCCGCGGAGCGTCCGTCCGGTACGTCAGCAACCCTATGGTGACTCCGATGAGGGTCGCCAAGGCGACGGCGACAAGCACGATACCGGCATGCTCGAAGGTCGCCTTGATCAGCCGATCGCCCTGACTGACCAGATAATCCAGGAACGCTGCCATCAACCGGCCAGCTGCGTGGTGGCCACGCCCTGGGGACGGGCGCCGTCGAAGCCCAGCTGAGCCGAGAGCTCCTCGGCCGCGGCCTTGATGGCCTGCGCGGCGAGTGGCAGCCGGCTCCCCATGCGGAACTTGGGCGCCGAGACGTTGAGGGCGGCCACCACCCCGCCCCGGAAGTCGCGCACGGGCGCCGCGGCGGCGACCAGGCCCGGCTCGAACTCCTCATCGACGACGGCGTAGCCGTGGCCCCGCGCGATGAGGATCCGTTCGTGAAGCTCCCCCACGTCACGCGGCGCGTTCGGACCGCCCACGCCGAAGGTGACGCCCGCGAAGCGTCGCTCGAGCTCATCCCGGTCCAGATCGATGAGCAGGGCGCGGCCGGACGAGGTGTTATGGGCAGGGACCAGGCGCCCGGCCCACGCCACGGTCTGGACGGCGTGCGGCGGCGTCTCGGTGAGAATCGTCAGGACCTGCGTGGCCTGGAGGACCGAGAGATGGATCCGCTCCCCAAGGTCGCTCTCCACGAGCCGCCGGAGGATGGGCGCGCCCGCCGCAAGCAGGCGCTGGTCCCCCGCTCGCGCGGCGAGTGCGAAGATGCGCCAGCCGAGGCGATAGGCCATCGAGTCAGCGTCGCGCTCGACGAAGCCGGCCTCGGCGAAGACCCGCAGCGTGCGCGAGACCTGGCTCTGGTCGCGACCCTGCTGAGCTGCCAGGCGATTCACACCCCAGCCCCCCTGCGCCACGGCATCGTCGGAGGCAAGCGCACCCAGAAGGTCCAGGGCGCGACGGAGACTGCTCTGGGGCGCGTCTGCCACTGGCGCACGATGGCAGATTGATGCGCCAGATGCAAGAGGGTTTGCGCAAGACGCCATCCGGGATAGGATGGAGCCCTGATGTGCGGGATCGCTGGCCTCTGGGGGACGTCTGACCGTGGGCTCCTCGAGCGGGTCATGGACGGCTTGGTCCACCGCGGCCCGGATGGGTCGGGCGTGCATGTCCAGCCCAGCGGAGTCCTGGGCCACCGTCGACTGGCCATCATGGACCCCGAAGGTGGCGCGCAGCCGTTGTACAACGAGGCAGGGACGGCGAGCATCGTGGCCAACGGTGAGATCTATGACTTCCCGGCGCTGCGCAGGGATCTGGCCGGGCGCCATACCTTCACCACGACGAGCGACACCGAGGCGATCCTGCACCTCTTCGAAGAGCGCGGTGTCGATACCCCGGCGGCCCTTGGCGGGATGTTCGCCTTCGCCATCTGTGACGAGGATCACCTGTTCCTGGCGCGCGATCCCATCGGCATAAAACCCCTGTACTACGGCACCGGGGTCGACTCATCGGGAGCCACGGTGATGGCCTTCGCCTCGGAGATGAAGCCGCTGGCTGGCTGGGTCGACGAGCTCCATGAGTTCCCGGCGGGCAACTACTTCGACAGCCGTGTCGGCTTCGTCCCCTACTACCGGGTACCGACCGCACCGCCCGTGGAGCGCACGACCGACGAGCACGTGGCCCTGGTCCGCAAGGGCCTGGAGGACGCCGTCGAGTCGCACCTGATGAGCGATGTCCCGGTGGGTGCGTTCCTGTCGGGAGGACTGGACTCGAGCGTGATCGCGGCGATGGCTATCAAGCACGTCGAGGTGCTCCATACGTTCTCGGTCGGCCTCGCTGGCTCCCGCGACATCGTGGCCGCCCGCCGGGTGGCGGCGCACATCGGATCGGTCCACCACGAGTACCTGATGACCCCGGCGGAGGTGGTCGAGAAGCTGCCCGAGATCATCCACTCGCTCGAGTCGTTCGACCAGGATCTGGTGCGCAGCGCGATCCCCACCTACTTCTGCTCGCGCCTGGCCAGGCAGCACGTGAAGGTGATCCTCACCGGCGAGGGAGCGGACGAGCTGTTCGCCGGTTACGACTATCACAAGACGGTGAGCGATCCGGCCACGCTCCATGAGGAGCTGAGTCGCTCCGTCTCGACGCTGCACAACATCAACCTGCAGCGCGTCGATCGCCTGACCATGCTCCACAGCATCGAGGGACGCGTGCCGTTCCTGGATACGGGCTTCATCGCCCTCGCCCTCACGGTGCCACCCGAGCTGAAGCTGAGCGCCATGCCCGATGGCCGCCTCGTCGAGAAGTGGGTGCTGCGTAGGGCCTGCGAAGATCTGCTGCCGGCCGACATCGTTTGGCGCAGCAAGGAGCAGTTCGACGAGGGCAGCGGGACCGTCGATCTTCTAGCCGAGGCGCTGCGCCCGCTCCTCGAGGAGATCGACCTGGAGTCGTACCGCGCTTCGATCGACGGGACGGTTCGTTCCGCTGAAGAGGCGCTGTACCACCGCATCCTGTGCGACGGCTATGCCCGCCCCGACATGATCCTGCGCAACGTCGCCCGCTGGACCGAGGACCGCCACCTCTGAGTCAGAACAGGCCCACGATCTCGGGCGCGGTCGTACTCGTCATACGTCGCATAGGGCGACGTTATGCACGGGGGTGGGCACGTGGAGCGCCTTCAGCAACGGATCGCCTCGGGATCACGTGCCGGAGGACACGATCCACGCTCGCGGCGTCCTCATCGAGTGCACGGGTCTGCCGTTCCAAGGGGGCACAGCGACGGCGAAGGGAGAGCCGAGCTGTATAAGGTCGCCCTGGCGCACATATGGGAAGAACGGACGCCGCGCGCACCGTACGGCTACGGCCGCGGGCCGCGGCATGGGTCTCGCGTCGGGCGGATCGCAACTAGAAGAGCCCGACGATGTTGCCCTCGGCGTCGATGTCGATGTTCTCCCCGCCCGGTTTCGAGGGCAATCCCGGCATCATCCGGATATCACCGAGCAGCGGCGTGACGAAGCCCGCCCCGGCCGACAGCGCCACTTCCCTGATGGGGACCCGGAAGCCGCTGGGGCGGCCCCGCAGCGCCGGATCGTGGCTCAGCGAGGAGTGCGTCTTGGCCATGCACACTGGCAGGTGCCCGAAACCCAGCTCCTCATAGCGGCGCAGCGCCCGGGCTGCGGCGGGTGAGACATCGACCCCGTCGGCCCCGTACATGCTCATGGCCACCGCCTCGATCTTGGCCAGCAGCGGCGCCTCATCGGGATACAGGAACCGGAAGTCGGGCGCGCCGATCTGGGCGGCCTCCCAGACGGCCTCGGCCAGCTCCGTCGCTCCCGCGCCACCATCGGTGAAGTGGCTGGCCACCACCGCGTCACGAGCGCCCGCGGCCAGGGCGGCTTCGCGCACGGCCTCGATCTCGGCGGGCGTGTCAGTGGGGAACACGTTGATGGCCACGACCGCCGGTACGTTGAAGGTCAGCACGTTCTCGATCTGCTTGGCCAGGTTGGCCGCTCCCGCGCGGACCGCCTCGACGTTCTCCTCGCCGAAGGCCGGATCCAGCGACGCTCCGGCCACGATCTTGCCCACCCCGCCGTGCATCTTGAGGGCGCGGATGGTGGCCACCACCACGGCCGCGTCTGGCCGCAGCCCCGATGAGCGGCACTTGATGTCGAAGAACTTCTCGGCGCCCATGTCCGCCCCGAAGCCGGCCTCCGTGCAGACGATCTCGTTGGTGGCCAGGGCGATCCGGTCGGCGAGCACGGAGTTGTTGCCGTGGGCGATGTTCCCGAACGGTCCGCAGTGGACGAAGGCTGGACCACCTTCCAGGGTCTGGAGCAGGTTGGGCTTGATGGCGTCGACCAGGAGGGCGGTCATCGCCCCGGCGACCCGGAGGTCATCGGCGGTCACGGGAGTCCCATCGGTGCGCAGAGCGAGGACCATCCGACCCAGTCGCGCGCGCAGGTCATGGATGTCGCTGGTCAGCGCCAGCACCGCCATCACCTCCGAGGCGACGGTGATCTTCCACTCCGTTTCGCGCGGGACGCCGTTCTCCCGTCCGCCCAGGCCGATGACCGCACGCCGGATGGCGCGATCGCTGATGTCCACGACTCGCGGCCAGATGATCGAGTGCGGATCGATGCCCAGCCGATTCTTGTGGTGGAGGCTGTTGTCCAGGAAGGCGGCGGCCAGGTTGTGCGCCGCGCCGATGGCGTGGACATCGCCCGTCAGGTGCAGGTTGAAGTCGTCCATGGGGATGACCTGGCTGTAGCCGCCCCCGGCGGCCCCACCCTTGATGCCGAAGACCGGTCCCAGCGAGGGCTGACGGATGCACACCGCGGCCTTCCGGCCGATCCTGTTGAGGCCCTGGGCCAGGCCGACCGTCGTGGTCGACTTGCCCTCGCCCAGTGACGTGGGCGTGATGGCCGTTACGACCACGTACTTGCCGCGCGGGTTCTCCGCTTCGAGCCGGCGGATCGCGTCGAGGTTCACCTTCGCCTTCGTGCGCCCGTACGGCTCGATCTCCTCGTCGCGCAGCCCCAGGTCTCGCGCCACGTCGGCGATGGGACGCGGCGTGACGGAGCGGGCGATCTCCAGATCGGACGGGAAGGTCATCGGACCGTGCCTCCAGGGGTGGGATGGGCCTCAGGTGCCGTCGGATCGAGGCGGCTTGCCGTGAGCCCGGTGAGGTAGCCTCGCCGCCAGGTCTCCGTGGCCTTGACGCCGTTGAACGTGTACAGATGCAGCGCGGAGATCCCGCTGCGCTGGTCGGCCATCTGTGGCGCCAGCGCTTCGAGCAGTGCATCCGGTCGGTAGAAGCCGCCGGAACGCACGAGTCGCGCCACGAAACGTATGTTCTTGGTCAGGAAGCGGTGCGTGTCCGCCACGCCGATGCGCGCGGTGATGGCCAGGAGCCGGTGCGGCTCCGTGACCCCCGGCGTGCCGATGTGCACGGGCAGCGAGATGTCCTCCGATCGTCGGGCGGCAAGCCAG
>JBBSMF010000023.1:0-9910 GCA_038233295.1 Candidatus Limnocylindrales bacterium
CCTAGGATCTCCTGATCCAGAGTCAGGCGCCTTACCGCTTGGCCACTCGCCAGCGACCGGCCGGTAGTCTACCGCGTCAGCCGTGACGCGTGGGCGCACCCCCGGCAGATCCGGACCCGCATCTTCGGCTCTGAGAGAGCGACGCTCGCGGCTGCTATCTGTAGCGAGCTCAGGAATGTTCTCAGCCTGTTCACCGCCCTGTCGCCCCCCGTTCAGAGACGGGTGGGAGCATGTCCCAGCGCGCGGCACCGGGCCGGTGGCCGCACCGTGTGGTATGAGCGCCGGACGCTTACGGCGCATCGCGCTACACGCGCGTCGCGTGAGCTGGTCCGCGCAGGGTCTGAACGGTTGCCTGGGGCCCCGACACGGAGGAGCAACGCATGGCAGTAGCCACAAGACCGAAGGTGCCGGGGGCGGGCTGGGCGGTGAAGCACGGTGTCATCGGCGGCGCCATCGCCGGGATCGTCTTTGCGCTGGCCGAGATGGTCGGCTCCGTGCTGATGGGCATGCCGTTCCTGATGCCGTTCCAGGTATTCGCCTCGATACCGCTCGGCATCCCCCCGATGGACATCGCGCTCGGAACGGCGATCCCCGTCGGGACGGTCGCACACATCCTCCTGTCGATCATCTACGGCGTCGTGTTCGCCCTCGCCGTACAGAACATCGCGCTGCTGCGCACCTCAGGGCCGGCCACCATCATCGCGGCGACCCTGTTCGGCATCGCACTCTGGTTCGTCAACATCAACGTCCTGGCCGTGCCCATCGGGCGTCCCTGGTTCGCGATGGGTCCGCCGATTCCGCCGTTCATATACCACGCGATCTTCTTCGGCCCGCCACTCGGGCTCTACCTCGCTAGCCGGCTCCCGTTGGCGGCGCGCTCAGCTTGGTCGACGACTTGACCGACGAAACGCCGCGCCCGCTCCCTGTGCGTGCCGAGGAACCCCGCGTCGCTTCAGACCCAGGTAGATACGACCCGCCAGGAGGCTCCTCGATCAAGGCACTGGAGACGATGGTCCTGCGCATCCCGACGGCAGCGCCGGAGGCGGACGGTACACTCGAGTGGCGCGCCACGACCATGCTCATCGTCGAAGCGGTGACCCGATCTGGTGCGCGCGGCATCGGCTACAGCTACACCTCGCCCGCCGCCGCGAAGGTCGTAGGCGACCATCTGGTGGACATCGTCGTCGGTCGCCCACCGTCGGAGGCGCTCCAGGCGTGGGACGCGATGGCGCGTGCCGTGCGCAACATCGGCCTGCCGGGTATCGCGGCGGCGGCGATCTCCGCCGTCGACACGGCCCTCTGGGACCTCCGCGCGCGGCTGGCCGGCGAGCCCCTCTTCCGCTTCCTCGGCGCTCATCGGGCCGAGGTGCCCATCTACGGCAGCGGCGGCTTCACGTCCTTCTCGGAGCGTGAGCTCACGGAACAACTGGCTGGCTGGCTCGCCCAAGGTATCCCGCGCGTCAAGATGAAGATCGGGATGGAGGACGGCGCACGACCGGACGCTGACGTCGTTCGCGTCCGCGCCGCGCGAAAGGCGATCGGGCCGGAGGCGGAACTCTTCGTCGACGCCAACGGCGCCTACACCAGACGTATGGCCATCGAGCAGGCGCACCGCTTCGCCGAGTACCGGGTGAGCTATTTCGAAGAGCCAGTGCCGCAGCGGCGGCTCGACGATCTCAAGGCGATCAGGGCGGCCGCCCCGATGGCCATCGCGGCCGGCGAGTACAGCTACACCCGCGAAGACACGCGTGATCTCCTCGCGAGCGACGCTGTGGACGTGGTCCAGGCGGATGCGACGCGCTGTCTCGGCGTCACCGGTTGGATGGAAGCGGCCTCGATGGCCGCTGGGCACGCGACACAGTTCTCGGCCCACACCGCGCCTTCGCTCCATGCGCACCTCGGATGCGCGGCGCCTGCGATCGCCCACGTCGAGTGGTTCGCGGATCACGTGCGCGCCGAGCCGATGGTCTTCGACGGCGTCCTGGCTCCGGTCGACGGGTACCTGCGCCCCGACCCGGCCGCGCCGGGGCTGGGTCTTGCCATCCGTCGTCCGGATGTGGATCGATGGCGTATCTGAGCACCCGTGTCGCCCAGGACGCAAAGGGCCGAGTACTGTGAACGGAGACTGACTTGAGGATGGAGGAGGAGTGCATGCGACAAGATGGTGGTCCGGTTCGCGGTGCGCTCGCGGGCTTGTTAGGCGGAACGGCCGGCCTGCTCGCCATGACGGGCTATTGGGCGATGGTCGAGGGGATCACCGGAAAGGACCCGCGCGAGGAGGCGCAGAAGCAGGCGAAGGCCGCTGGTCATCCGCTACCGGAGGAGTCGAGCACCGCCAAGGGCGGCCGGGTCATCTACGAGAGCGTGACGGGCCGCCAGCCGGACGAGAAGACGGCCAACTATCTCAGCTGGGCATTCGACTGGAGCTACACCCTCGGTATGTCTGCCGCGTACGGGGTCGCGCGACGCTCCGTCCCCCAAGCACGGATCGGCTTCGGTACCGGGTTCGGCACCGCCGTCTGGATCCTCGGTGATGAGATCGGCGTGTGGCTGCTCGGCCTGGCCGCCGCTCCGGCCCGCTATCCGTCTGAGGTGCACGCCCACTCCGCCGCCGGCCACGCGGTCTACGGCGCCACGCTGGAAGGCGTTGCGGCGGGCGTCGAGTGGGCGCTGGCGAGGCGCTGAGATGAGCCAGACGAGCGGGGACCTGCTGGTCGAGCGTCTTCTCGACTGGGGCGTGGACACGATCTTCGGTCTGCCCGGCGACGGCATCAACGGCCTCCTGGAGGCACTGCGACAGGTCCGGGACAGGATCCGCTTCGTGCACATGCGGCACGAGGAGGCCGCAGCCTTCGCGGCCGTGGGCTACGCCAAGTTCAGTGGCCGCCTGGGCGTCTGCCTGTCGACGTCCGGACCGGGGGCGATCCACCTGCTCAACGGCCTCTACGACGCGAAGCTTGACGGCGTGCCGGTCCTCGCGATCACCGGCATGACCTACCACGACCTCATCGGGACGCACTATCAACAGGACGTCAACACGGACTATCTCTTCCAGGACGTGGCGCTCTTCAACCAGCGGATCATGGGCCCGGCCCACGTCGAGCACCTCACCGATCTCGCGATCCGGACCGCTCTCTCGGGCCGCGGCGTGGCGCACCTGGCCTTCCCGACCGACCTCCAGGAGCTCGACGCGAAGGCGGGCGAACGATCGAAGAAGAATGTTGCCGGTCACACCGTCGCGGGTGCGGCCAGGCAGCGCTTCGAGACCCCGGTTCGGGTGCCCCTGCGCGCGGAGCTGGAACGGGCTGCGCGCGTCTTCGAGGGCAGGAAGCGGGTCGTCATCCTGGCTGGGAGCGGTTCGCGTGGGGCGGCGGAAGCCCTCGAAGCGGCGGCCGATCGGCTGAGCGCGGTCATCGCCAAGCCGCTCCTGGGCAAGGACGTGCTGCCCGACGACAGCCCCTGGACGACGGGCGGCGTGGGCCTGCTCGGCACACGCGCCTCGCAGGACGCACTCGAGAAGTGCGACGCGCTGCTGATCGTCGGCAGCAGCTTCCCCTACATGGGGTACTACCCGAAGGCCGACCAGGCGGTGGCGGTGCAGATCGACGACGACCCCGCGAGGATCGGCCTCCGCTTCCCGATCGACGTCGGCCTGGTGGGCGATGCACCAGCGACGTTGCGCGAGCTGCTGCCGCTGTTGCCGCACAACGCCGACACGACCTTCCTCGAGGAGGGGCGCGCCGCGGCCGCCGACTGGCTCGCGCTCATGGAGCAGCGCGGCACGCGGTCGGAGATGCCGATGAAGCCCCAGGTCGTGGCCTGGGAGCTGGGCAAGCTCCTGGACGACGACGCGATCGTCGCCTCCGACTCGGGCACGATCGCCACCTGGGCCGCGCGTCAGATCCGCATCAGGGCCGGCCAGCGGTTCTCGCTCAGCGGCAACCTGGCCACGATGGCCAACGGCTTCCCGTATGCCATCGGCGCGCAGGTCGCCTTTCCCGATCGACAATGCGTGGCATTCGTGGGCGACGGCGGATTCCAGATGCTCATGGCCGAGTTCGCGACCTGCGTGCAGGAGCGACTGCCGGTCAAGGTCGTGGTCATCAAGAACGACACCCTGGGCATGATCAAATGGGAGCAGATGGTCTTCCTCGGTAACCCCGAGTACGGCGTCGACCTCTCCCCGGTCGACTTCGTCGCCTTCGCCGAGGCCTGCGGCGGCCGCGGCGTTCGGATCGACGAGCCGGGGCAGGCGAGGGAGCAGCTGGCCGGGGCCCTGGCGATGGACGGTCCGGTGCTCATCGAGGCGGTGGTGGATCCCTTCGAGCCACCGATGCCGCCCAAGGTGACGCCCGAACAGGCGACCAACATGGCGGTCGCACTGGCGCGCGGCGAGCCGAACCGGAAGCGGATCGGTCTCACCCTCTTCCGCGACGCTGTCGCTGAAGCGGCGTTCCCAGCGGCCGATGCGGGCATCGCGGCGCGGGTCGCCGGTGCGGTCGGCGACATCATCGGCCGGGATGACGAGAAAGGCGACGGGCACGCGGAGCCCGAGGCCGACCCAGACCGGCGAGCCGACCGTTGACCCGTCTGCTCGATCGACTCGGCCTGGCCCGCCTCATCCGCCTCGGCGTGCTGAGCGCCATCCCACCGGCCTGGTTCGAGATCGCGGTGCTCCATCTTCGTGGCAGCTTCCAGAGCCGTCCGATGTGGACGCCGCTGGTGGCGCTGCCGATCGTCGCCCTGGGTGGCGCGATCACCGGCTTCGATCGCGACGAGGCGCGCTCGCGGGCCCGCTTCCGCCCGCTCTCCGGGCTCCTCCTGCTCGTCGGCGCCATCGGGACGCTTTTCCACGTGCGCGGCGTCGGGCGTCAGATGGGTGGATTCGGCAACTGGCGCTTCAACATGGAGACGGGGCCGCCGTTTCCGGCACCGGCTCAGCTGGCGCTCTTCGGCGCGGTCGGGGTGCTTGCCTCGGGACGACCATCCACGTGGCCACATTCGGACCGCGAAGAAGAGCGCAGGCTCGTCGCCGGGATCCGGGCGGCCAACGTGGCCGCCTACGGGCTCCTGGCCATGGAGGCCGGCTGGGAGCACCGCAAGGGAGAGTTCCACAACCGGGCGATGTTCACACCCGTCACGCTGGGGCCGGCACTCATGGCGGTGCACGCCGCTGCTGGGGCCGGCGTACGGTCGGCCAGGGCTCTGGAGGGCCCGCTATCGGCGCTGGCCGTCGCCGCCGGCTTCGTGGGCTTCGGCTTTCACGTCCGCAGCGTGCTGCGACGGCGCGGCGGTCTCGGCCTCCAGAACCTCTTCTACGGGCCGCCGACGGTGGCGCCGCTCGGCCTCACCGGGCAGGGTGTCCTGGGCGTTCTCGCGGCACTGTTCGACCGCCGCCGGTGACGAGGCCGATGAGGGACCGGCTGCGGATTCCGAAGGGTGGCGGCACGGCGGAATCGCCCTATCCCGACTTCGACGTCGCCGCGCCCGACAAGTGGGCGCTCGACTGGGACGAGAAGACCCGGCGCGTCGTGAGGGAGCGGGTCGAGCAGGTCCCTCGCTACCGCTTCTTCTCCCTGGACGAGGCGCGGACGATGGAGGCCATCTGCGCCCGGATCCTCCCGCAGGAAGACCGGCCACCGGCCGAGCGAGTGCCGCTCGCCCCCTGGATCGACGAGCGGCTGCACGAAGGCACGGGCGACGGGTATCGCTATGAGGACATGCCGGACGACCGCGACGCCTACCGGTCGGCGCTGCGCGGTTTTGACGAGGCTGCCAGGCGGCTCCATGGCCGAGCGTTCGCGAAGATCGAGCCCGCGGAGCAGGACGATGTGCTCGCGCGCGTCGCCGCCGGCGAGGCGCCGGGAGAGGCGTGGATTCATCTACCGGCGAAGCGCTTCTTCCAGGAGCTGGCCGGCGAGATCGTCGCGATGTACTACGCACACCCCGTCGCGTGGGCCGAGATCGGCTTCAGCGGGCCGGCCTCGCCGCGCGGCCACATCAGGCTGGACCTCGGCCGGCACGACCCGTGGGAGGCGACCGAGCGGCGACCGCAGTCCTCGGTGGAGATCGTGCGCCGGGCGATCGAGCGCAAGCATCACGATGGCGGGGCCGCACACGCCAGCGGAGGACCGACCCAGTGAGCAAACCGCCGGTCGAGGGTCAGGCGGGCCGAGCCCGCAAGGCGGTGGACGTGCTGATCGTCGGCGCGGGAGCGGCCGGCGGCGTCCTCGCCAAGGAACTGGCCGAGGCGGGCCTCACCGTGGTCGTGTTGGAGGCAGGGCCGCACTGGATAGCGGAGCGCGACTTCGCGTCGGACGAGAAGCATGCAAGCCAGCTCTACTGGACCGATCCGCGGGTGACGGGCGGCGCGGATCCTGTCGAGCTCGGCGCGAACGTCACGGGGCGTGGAGTGGGCGGCAGCACGGTGCACTTCAGCATGGTCGCGCTGCGCATGTGGGAGAGCGATTTCCGGGTCCGCTCCATCGATGGTATCGCCGACGACTGGCCCATAAGCTACGCGGATCTGGAGCCGTTCTACGACGAGGTGGAGCGGGAGCTCGGTATCAGCGGGCCGATGCGCTGGCCCTGGGGTCCGCGACGTGGGCCGCACCCGTACCGGGAGCACCCGTTGAACAGCGTCGCGCAGCTCTTCGCACGTGGCTGTGACGCGCTCGGGATCGGCTGGGCACCAGCGCCACTGGCGACCATCTCCGCCCCCAAGGACGATCGCCCGCCGTGCGTCTACCGCGGCTTCTGCATCTACGGCTGCTCGACGAACGCCAAGAGCTCCACTCTCGTGACGTACATCCCTAAGGCGGTCCGGGCGGGGGCCGAGGTCCGCGCCGGCTGCATGGCCACCCGGGTCAACCTCGGCCCGGACGGGATGGCGGCCAGCGTGAGCTATCGGCGCACGCTGGTCGATGGGTCGCGCGTCGACGAGCAACAGGCCGCAGGGTTGGTCATCCTCAGCTGCTACTCGATCGAGACGCCGCGGCTCCTCTTCAACTCTGCCGGCCCTGGCTGGCCCGATGGACTGCTGAACTCATCCGGGCTGGTCGGGCGGGGGCTGATGGTCCATCCCTCGCCGATCGTCTTCGGCCGTTTCCCGGAGCTCGTCTACCAGTACAAGGGACCACCCACCCTCGCGCTGACGCAGGATTTCTACGAGACCGACGTCTCGCGGGGATACGCCCGGGGCTTCACGATCGAGCCGATCGGGCCGTTGCCGATAGCCTTCGCCCGGGCGGCGCAGGCGGGCCTCAGGTTATGGGGCAGCGAGCTGCGCGAGCTCATGCTGGACTACGACCATTACGCCGGTTGGGGGATCGTCGGCGAGTGCCTCCCGTCCGACGCGAACACCGTGACGCTCGACCCTGAGGAAAGGGACGCTGACGGCCTGCCGGTGGCGCGGGTGACCTTCGCCTGGGGCGAGAATGACCGCGCGTTGCAGGCCGACGGCGTGACCCGCAGCCGGGAGATCGCTGATGCAGCGGGCGCCGAGGTCACCTGGATGGCCGACGACACGGCACATCTCATGGGCGCCTGCCGGATGGGCTCGGACCGGGCCACGAGCGTGGTCGATCGATGGTGCCGGTCATGGGACGTGCCCAACCTGTTCGTCTGCGACGGCTCGGTCTTCGTGACCAGCGGGGCCGTGAACCCGAGCCTCACGATCCAGGCGATCGCGGCGCGAACCGCGCGCTACATCGCGTCCAAGGCCGGCGGCGGCTCGCCGCGAGACTGGAGCCGCGACGGCGCCGGTTAAGTCAGGTAGCAACCCACGAGACGAAGGAGGAACGCAATGGCACACATCGCGCGGACAATCGAGATCGACCGGTCGCCGGAGGAGATATTCGATTACATCACGGATCTTGACCGGCTCACCGAATGGGCGACGATGGTCAAGGAGACGCGGGATCTCGACCAGCGCCCCATCCAGCCGGGCACCACCTTCTCGCAGACTGTCAAGGCGGCGGGAAGCGTGGACATCGACTGCGACTGGCACGTCAAGGAGCTCGAGCGGCCACGCCACGTCCACTACGAGGCGACGGCGCCGGGCGGCGGCGAGATGCAGATGAGCCAGACCGTCACGGGCCTCGATGGCGGGCGCAGCCGAGTCGAGATCGACCTCGACTACGAGGTGCCCGGCGGCATCCTCGGCCAGATCGCCGACCGGCTGGTCTTCGAGGGCCAGAACGAGAAGGAGGCCGACACTTCCCTGGCGAACCTGAAGCGCATCCTGGAGGGCGCTGTGTCGGACACGTCGCGGCACTGACCGCCCTCCCTGATCGGCCGATCCGCCCGCGATGATCGGCCACGAGGCAAGAGGACCGGCGGGTGCTCGGCGGCGGCCTCGACGGTGCGACCATGATGCGGGCGGTTTCCGAAGATGATCTGATCGATTCCAGCAGGTCGTGGCGGTGAGCTGAACGCCGACCAGGGAGGCAGCTGCCCGCTCAGGCTGCATTCGGCAGCGCCCGGGCGTCCGGACAGGTCGTACTCTGGCTATCTTCCCTGGACCGAGTCGCGATGGAGTGATGGATCGGCCCCACCCCACACCATCGGCGGCCCGTTGGAGGATCGACTTGCCCGAAGCGTTGACCGACGCGCGCTGGTTCCTGGCCGCGGGCGTCGTGCTGATCGCCATGGCACTCGCGGGCTCCGTGCTGCGCCGGCTGCCGCTCTCGTCCGCGATGATCTACCTCGCGGCGGGCGCGGCGCTGGGACCGATCGGCCTCGGCATGATCATCCTGGACCCGGTCGGTGGAGCCGGTCTCCTGGAGCTCGTCAGCGAGATCGCGGTCATCGTCTCGCTCTTCACCGCCGGCTTGAAGCTGCGCCTGCCGATCTCCGACCGTGGCTGGTGGATACCCGTCCGGCTTGCATCGGTCTCGATGGCGGTCACGGTCGGACTCGTCGCACTCGTGGGCGTGACCCTCTTCGGCCTGCCGCTCGGCGCGGCCGTGCTGCTCGGCGCGATCCTGGCTCCGACCGATCCCGTGCTGGCCTCGGACGTGCAGGTCAGCCACCCGGGCGACCGAGATCGACTTCGCTTCGCGCTGACGGGTGAGGCCGGCCTGAACGACGGGACCGCCTTTCCCTTCGTGGTGCTCGGTCTGGGGCTTCTCGGTCTCCATGATCTGGGCGATGGCCTGCTCCGCTGGGTCGCCGTCGATCTCATCTATGCCGTCGTCGTGGGCCTGGCGATCGGCGCCCTGCTGGGCACGCTCGTCGCACGCCTGGTAGTCCATCTGCGCAGCACACATCAGGAGGCGGTCGGGCTGGACGAGTTCCTGGCGCTGGGCCTCATCGGTATCTCGTATGGAACGGCGCTCTTGGTGGGTGGCTACGGCTTCCTGGCCGTCTTCGCGGCCGGTCTGGCGCTCCGGCGCATCGAGCGGACCCGCAGCAGTGACGACATCGCTGACGAGCTCGCAGCGGGGGCGGGCGGCGCCTCTCAGGAAGAGGTGGCTACGCGCGCGGAGACGGCGCCGGCCTTCATGGCTCGCGCCCTCCTGACCTTCAACGAGCAGTTGGAGCGGATCGGCGAGGTGGCCGTGGTCGTGCTTGTCGGTGCTGCGCTGACGGTCGTCGGCGTGCCCCTGGCCGTGGCCTGGTTCGCGCCGCTGCTCTTCCTGGTGATCCGCCCGGTGGCCGTGCTGATCGGCCTGGCGGGGGCCTCGCTCTCCCGGACCCATCTGGCTTTCATCGGCTGGTTCGGGATCCGCGGCGTGGGGTCGATCTACTACCTCTCCTACGCCATCACGCATGACCTTCAGCCCGACGTCGCCCAGACCCTGGCCACGCTGACGCTGTCCGTGGTAGCCGTTTCCGTCCTTGTCCACGGCGTGTCCGTGACCCCGCTGATGACCCGGTACGAACGTCGCCAACAAGGGGAGGGGGACCG